>NZ_JACAXC010000004.1:0-160977 GCF_013391535.1 Acinetobacter sp. SwsAc4 | reverse complement strand
AGACTAGGACGTTGATAGGTTGGGTGTGGAAGCACGGTGACGTGTGAAGCTGACCAATACTAATTGCTCGTGAGGCTTGACTATACAACACCCAAACAGTTGTTGTATTCAAGATAAATTCAATACATAACTTGATTTAGTGTGAAAACTAGTTAAAATGCTGAACACAAAGTTAGACTCAATATCTAATCCGTTAATAACTCTTTGGTTCGTAAGTAAGGCAGACATGAAGTGAAAACACAACATGATCAGTAAGACCCCAAAACACCACAACAGTTTGCTGGCGACAATAGCAAGAGTGAACCACCTGATCCCTTCCCGAACTCAGAAGTGAAACCTCTTAGCGCTGATGGTAGTGTGGCCTTTGCCATGTGAGAGTAAGTCATCGCCAGCTTTTAAATCTAAACACCCCTAACCTAACGGTTAGGGGTGTTTTATTTGGCAAAGAGTTTTATATTATGAATGATTTTCTGTAGGAAGTTAAAGTAATCGAACCAATTGAATATTTTTTTAATTTTAAATTTTGCCAAGCGCTTGCTTGGTTTTTATAGTTTTGATACCTTAGTGCTTACTAAATACTCGAAAACAATGATCAATAATTATTAGGAAGCAAGCATGCTACTCAACCCTTTATATTACACCGAGCAACATTTAGCCTTTGCTGAGAGTGTTAGGTGCTTTACTGAAAAGGAAATTAGTCCTTTTATCACTGAATGGGATGAAGCAGAAACCTTTCCGAGAGAACTTTACAAAAAGGCTGCTGATATTGGCTTGCTTGGTGTGGGCTTTGATGAAAATTATGGTGGTATTGCAGGAACGGATGCATTTTATACTCTGCTTGCCTCAGTGGAGTTGGCGAAGTGCGCATCAGGTGGTTTGGCTGCATCATTGCTTTCACATACGATTGGAACACCACCAATTCAGCATTTTGCTCAAGAAGAGGTCAAGGCTGAAGTTTTACCACAAATTTTGTCAGGAGAAAAAATCTCTGCATTGGCAATTACTGAACCTAGCGGTGGTTCGGATGTTGCGGCTTTAAAAACCAAAGCGGTTCGAGATGGTGATGATTATATTGTCAGTGGTGAAAAGACCTTTATTACATCGGGTATTCGTGCGGATTATTATACTGTTGCAGTGAGAACTGATCCCAATGCCAAATGGGCAAATGGCATTTCTATGCTGTTGATAGATGCACATAGTGAGGGCATTAGCAAATCCAAGTTGGATAAGATGGGCTGGTGGGCATCGGATACCGCGCATTTGCACTTTGATAGTGTGCGAGTACCAGCCAAAAACTTACTTGGTGCTGAAAATATGGGCTTCTTTGTCATTATGAACAACTTTAACATGGAGCGATTTTTTCTTGCAGCCAGTAGCTATGGTTATGCGTTGGTTTGCTATGAAGAAGCTTTAGATTGGGCTAAACAGCGACAAACTTTTGGTAAACGCTTAATTGATCATCAAGTTGTTCGTCATAAGCTAGTAGATATGGCGACACGTTTAACTTCAACTCGTGCGTTATTGGAAGATACAGCCTATCGTTTAGGAAAACCAGAATTGCAGGGTAATGAACTGATTGCACAAATTTGCATGCTTAAAAATGTAGCAACACAAACCATGCAATTTTGTGCTGATGCTGCCGTTCAGACTTTAGGAGGGATGGGTTTTATGCGTGGCACAAAATCTGAACGTATCTATCGTGAAGTGAAAGTGAATATGATTGGTGGTGGTGCAGAGGAAATTATGAAAGACCTTGCCAGCCGCCAACTCGGTTATTAAGCGAAATTTTAAGACTTTAAACCATGATGAGATTGGTCTAAAGCCGTATTTATAAAAGAACAACTCGTTAAATAATAATTTAGGAAGAATAGCATGGATGGCTTATCACTTAACCCGATTTATTACACAGCAGAACATCGAGCTTTTGCAGACAGTGTCAAACGTTTTGTAGAAAAAGAAATTTCACCTTATGTGAATGAATGGGATGAGGCAGGAATATTTCCACGAGAACTTTATCAAAAGGCTGCAAGTGTTGGTTTAATGGGTCTCGGCTATGATGCTGAACATGGTGGCATTCCCGATGCAGATGCCTTTTATGTCATGTTGGCAGCAATTGAGATGGCAAAAGCTGGATCTGGTGGTGTGCATATTTCGCTTATGATCCATAGCATTGGAACACCACCCATTCATCATTTTGCTCAACCTGAGATTCGTAATGAAGTTATGCCACAGATTATTGCAGGTGAAAAAATATCAGCCTTGGCAATTACAGAGCCTAGTGGCGGTTCTGATGTCGCTTCAATTAAAACCAAAGCAGTTCGAGAAGGAGACCATTATATTTTAAATGGTGAAAAGACCTTTATTACCTCAGGGATTCGTGCTGATTATTATACGGTTGCTGTAAAGACGGATCAGCAAGCACAAGGCGCCAAAGGTACTTCTATGTTACTGGTCGATGCAAATAGCAAGGGAATAACCAAATCACCTTTACAGAAAATGGGTTGGTGGGCATCAGACACAGCGCATTTGCATTTTGACAATGTCCAAGTCCCAGTTAGTCATTTGTTGGGTGAGGAAAATGCTGGTTTTAAAGTCATTATGAATAACTTTAATATGGAGCGTTTTTGGCTAGCAGCGATGGCATATGGTTATGCCTTGGTCTGTTATGAGGAAGCCTTAGATTGGGCAAAACAGCGTCAAACTTTTGGAAAGCGCTTGGTGGATCATCAGGTGGTTCGCCACAAACTTGTAGATATGACAACTCAATTGACTACAACACGAGCATTATTAGAAGATACAGCTTATCGAATGGGACAAAAACAGTTACAAGGGGCAGACCTCATTGCACAAATTTCGATGTCAAAAAATGTAGCGACTCGTACCATGCAATTTTGTGCGGATGCGGCTGTGCAAACTTTGGGTGGAATGGGTTTTATGCGTGGAACGAAATCCGAACGAATTTATCGTGAAGTCAAAGTGAATATGATTGGTGGTGGTGCTGAAGAAATCATGAAAGATTTGATTAGTAAGCAGCTAGGCTATTAATACCTATGATGAATAAAAAGTGCGGTTAATTTCCGCACTTTTTATTTTCAAATTTATTCTAGTTCAGCTAATTCTTCTAAAGAGATTTGGCGGATTTCAAATATAGGTTGTTTCAAAAATGAGTTCAAAGTTTTTATATCGATAAATTTTATATTATCTAAGGCAATACCTTCGATACTGTCTTTTTCAGCATCGTAACGAATATCTGGAGTTTGTTCGATAAATTGTTTGAATAACAGTGGACTATCGCTTAATTCTGCAAGAGGTTTGTCCATTAAAGCTTCAAACGCATAGTCGATTGCATAAATATTGGCTTCCCACGACACATCACTAAAGTTTTCATCTTGACTTGAAATGATGCTGCCAGTTTCATAGCCACTAAAATAGTCTTCTTCAGAGTTGATCCAAAGTACATAACAGGGCTGTGATGCATCAACTTCTAATAATTGGTACCAGACAATACCTGAGATTTTAGCAAATTCAAAAGCATCATCTTCATTCAATTTAGGAATTTCACCATCATCTATATTAAAAGTTTTTCCTGTTTTTTCTAAAATTAAAGCTTCAAGTTTTTCGTAGATTTCATCATCTACTTCACCATTGCCAATGTCATAGTTACATAGTTCATCATAGTATAAGCCTTCGACGACTAGTGATTTGTATGCCTTTTCAGCTTCAGCTTTATCTTTATAAATCTGCTTGATCGCCCCAGTTGAAACACAATTGGTCAGATGCCATTCATCATTATAGGCAAAGTCATTTTGACGAATCACGTATTGGATATTACTCATTTTTATTTCCCCTTAAAATTAAGCGATTTTCATTTTTAAGTCTTGCAGTTTGGCTGCACTTGGTGGGACAGCCATCCCATTGTCCATCCAGAGTTCAAAACGCATTGGATTGAAAAAGAAGTCTGGACTAATATCGAAATCAATAAATTTGGCTTCGCCTTTTCCCATCATGGGAAGAATGGTATTGATAAACCAACTATTGTGAGTGATCAGTAAAGATTTTAGTTGTCCTGTCACTGATAATGGCGAGAGTAGTGTTGCTGATAGCTTTGGGTCATCAATCACATCTGAGTGGAATTTTTCTAAACGTTTTGCCAGTCCATCAGTCGGAATATCCTGCATGGCTGCAACGAAGTCTCCAATGGTTGGAATAAAGCGGTGGTGGAAATCCACCAGTAAATGATCTTTTTCGCACAGGTCTTTGACCTCGATACTTTTACCCGCACTATTTTCAAAGTGATGTCCAAAGATTGGAATAATCACTTCCTGAACCCCCCAAAAGGTATGCAGGATACGATGGCGGTTATCGGTACAAAGCATTTTGGTGCTGTCAATCAAAGCATGAATATCAATATAATCTTCAAGCTCGCCCCCACGACGTTTTACTGAAATATTGGCATGTTGGACTGGATTCATGGCATTATTATTCTGCTGTTATATTGCTTGCAGATTAACAAAGAATTTTTACAATAGAAATACCATGATTGGGTGGAACGTTAAGTTATGTCGTCTCATATCTTACTTATTTTAAAGCCATTTCCCAAACCATTTCAGTCAGCTCATCCACTTTGACTTTACCTTCAGGTCTGTACCAAGTCACCGACCAAGAAATAGAACCACCAATCAATCGACGCCAAATAAATGCATCATGTTTAACTTTGCCTTGATCACGTAATTTTTCAATCACATTCAGCCAAACTTGCTCATATTCATTACGCATCTTTAGAAGATAGTCTTGTTTCTCTTTGGAGAGGGCAAACCATTCATGAACGAGTACGGCCATTGCTGCACCTGTATCCCCAGTAATCGAAATCAGTTCAGCTTTGATTAAATCACGTAATTGTTGTTCTGGCTCATTTGAACGTTCAGCCGCTTCTTTAAGCCGTACAAAGTTATAAATAATGGTTTGTTCCATGACAGTCGCTAAAATTTCATCTTTACTTTTGAAATGATGGAATAAGCTACCTGACTGGATACCAATAAATTCACCTAATTGGCGAACCGTGGTTTTGTCATAACCTTGTTTATAAAATAAATAAGCAGCACCAAGCAGCAAACGCCCACGTGGGCTATCGTCAAAACATACAATTTTAGGTATTTGCTCAATTGAAGTTGCGATCATGCCAGTCCGTCTATCCTATTAAATCTAGTGAGCATTGTAACAAAATTCATTTCATGAATTGTCTTATCTTTTTATAACAAGCATTTGCTTGGATTTGTCTATTTTTGCCAATACAGCATATCATTATGTCCTTTACAAACCAAGCACTTGCTTGGTAATGTTATGCCAATTTAGAAATAACAATGAGAAAGCGCATGACAAGCATCAAGCAGGATGATCAGAAGGTAATCAAAATTGGGTGTGCATCAGGCTTTTGGGGGGATACCAACACAGCCGCTTTTCAGTTGGTACATCTAAGTGATATTGATTATTTAGTGTTTGATTATTTGTCAGAAATTACCATGTCGATCATGGCAAAGACAATGATGACTGATCCAAATCATGGTTATGCATTGGATTTTGTTAGCCGTGTGATGGCACCACTGATTAATAAAATTGCTGAGAAAAAAATTAAAGTGATCAGTAATGCTGGCGGTGTTAATCCTTTAGCGTGTCGTGATGCCTTACAAAAAATAATTGATGAAAAAGACTTGGATTTAAAAGTTGCTGTGGTACTTGGGGATGATGTATTACCCAAACATGCTGAGTTACTGAAACAAAATGTTCAGGAAATGTTTAATGGTGATGCTTTACCACATCATGTAGCCAGCAGTAATGCCTATTTAGGGGCGATTGCGATCCGTGATGCCTTGGATTTAGGTGCGGATATTGTGATTACGGGGCGGGTGGTCGATTCGGCGGTTGTGCTTGCACCCCTACTGCATGAATACAAATGGTCACTGGATGATTATGACAAGTTGGCACAGGGTTCATTGGCAGGGCATGTGATTGAATGTGGTGCTCAATGTACAGGTGGTAATTTTACCGATTGGCGTTTGGTGCAGGGCTTTGACAATATGGGCTTTCCAATTGTAGAAGTCAGTGCCGATGCTTCCTTTATTGTGACTAAACCACAAGGCACAGGTGGTTTGGTTTCAACAGCAACAGTCGCAGAACAAATTGTTTATGAGATTGGTAATCCTCAAGCTTATTTGCTTCCTGATGTGACGGCTGATTTTAGCCAAGTTCATTTAGAGCAAATCGGTGAAGATCGAGTAAAAGTTACAGGTGCGACTGGTCGTGCACCAACGCAGCAATATAAAGTCAGTGCTACCTATGCGGATGGTTATCGTGTTTTAGTGAGCTTCTTAATTGCAGGTCGTGAAGCACCTGAAAAAGCGCAAACCATTGCCGATGCGATTCTAAATAAATGCGAACGTGTATTGGCTTTACGTTCAGTTCCGCCATTTAGTGAAAAATCGGTGGAGATTCTGGGTATCGAAAGCACCTATGGTTCGCATACTAGAGTGAAAGATAGCCGTGAAGTGGTGGTTAAGATTGCTGTGAAACACATGTTTAAAGAAGCCTGTATGTTCTTTGCTTCGGAAATTGCACAGGCATCTACAGGTATGGCACCTGCATTAGCGGGGATTGTTGGTGGTCGTCCTAAAGCTTCGGCAGTGGTGAAGCTTTTCTCTTTCTTAATTGATAAAGATCAAATCAAGGTTGAGGTGGATTTTGCAGGGCAACGTCATCCAGTTCAGATTCCAACAGGTTTAGCTCCACAAGATATTAACCTGCATTCAGTGGGTGAAGTGGCGAGCTATCAAGGCGATGAAATTGAAGTGCCGTTAATTGAAGTGGCACATGCGCGCAGTGGCGACAAGGGTAATCATAGCAATATTGGGGTGATTGCCCGTAAAGCAGAATATCTACCTTGGATTCGGGCAGCACTGACAGAAGCCAATGTTGCAGACTATATGCAGCATGTACTTGATCCTGAAAAATCAAAAGTGATTCGTTATGAATTGCCAGCCATGAATGCACTGAATTTTATGTTGGAAAATGCATTGGGTGGTGGTGGGATTGCCAGTCTACGTATTGATCCGCAAGGTAAGGCATTTGCACAGCAATTGTTAGATATGCCAGTCAAAGTACCAGCACAACTGTTAGAAAAATAAGTAAGGATGTAAATCAAATGAGTTATCAATCAATTTTCAGGGCAGATGCATTTGCTGACAAAGTGATTGTCGTGACAGGCGGAGGTTCTGGTATTGGTCGTTGTACCGCACACGAATTGGCTTCTTTGGGCGCTCAGGTGGTGATCACAGGGCGCAAAATTGAAAAGTTAGAAAAAGTCAGCCAAGAAATTTTAGAAGATGGTGGCAAAGTCCATTTCATCGTCTGTGATAACCGTGATGAAGAACAAGTCAAAAACATGATTGCGGAAGTGATTGAAAAATTCAGCAAACTGGATGGCTTAGTCAATAACGCAGGTGGGCAATTTCCATCTGCACTTGAAAGTATTTCTGCCAATGGCTTTGATGCGGTAGTGCGTAATAACTTGCATTCAACTTTTTACCTGATGCGTGAAGCCTATAACCAATGGATGGCAAAACACGGCGGTAGCATTGTCAATATGGCTGCCGATATGTGGGGCGGTATGCCAGGAATGGGACATTCTGGTGCAGCACGTTCAGGTGTGGATAACCTAACCAAAACCGCTTCAGTCGAGTGGGGACGTTCAGGCGTTCGGGTTAATTGTGTCGCGCCGGGTTGGATTATTTCTTCTGGTATGGATAACTACAGTGGTGACTTTGCCAAATTTATTATTCCAAGTTTGGCAGCTAATGTGCCCTTAAAACGAATGGGTACTGAGTCGGAAATTTCTTCAGCGATTTGTTATTTACTCTCTGATGCTGCTGCATTTGTTTCAGGTGTGACCTTAAGAGTTGATGGTGCAGCTTCACAAGGAACACGGATGTATCCGTTAGCAGATGCAACCAATAGCCAGTCTTTTAATGGCTTCCATCGTGCATTTATTCCTGATGTACTCAAAGATCAGATTGAAAAAGCAGAACAACAATCTGCCCAAGCGCAAGATGCAAACAAGGATTAAACCATGACGATTCTTCAATCTGAAATTGCAGTTGGTAGTGAACAATATCAACAAAATAGAGATGCTTTATTAAGCCAAATTGCAGAAGTGCGTGCCGTACAGCAAAAGGGCATTGATAAGTCTTATGCAGCAAAACCGAAGTTTGATAAGAAAGGTAAAATTCTTCCACACGAACGTGTACGTTTACTTCTCGATGCTGATTCACCTTTTGTCGAGCTATGTGGTTTGGTTGGCTACAACATGCATGATGATAAAGATGGCTCTGAAGCGGGTGGGGGTATTATCGCGGGAATTGGTTTTGTCAGTGGCGTTCGTGCTTTGGTCACTGCCAGTAATAGCGCAATCAAAGGCGGCACCATGTCACCGATGGGTGTACAAAAAACCTTACGTTTGCAAAAGATTGCGCTTGAACAAAAATTACCGATTGTGACATTGACCGAAAGTGGCGGCGCAAATTTAAATTATGCAGCCGAAGTATTTACTTATGGCGGTATGACTTTTGCCAATCAGGCACGAATGTCTGCGGCAGGGATTCCACAAATATCGGTGGTACATGGCAATGCCACCGCAGGTGGTGCGTATCAACCAGGTCTATCTGACTATGTGATTGCCGTGCGTAAGCAAACAGAAATGTTATTGGCTGGTCCCCCATTATTGTTAGCAGCAACAGGTGAAGTGGCAAAGGCTGAGGAACTCGGTGGTGCTGAAATGCATACTCAGGTTTCTGGTGTAGCTGAATATTTAGCTGAAAATGATGCTGATGGCATTCGTATTGCTCGTGAAATTTTTGAACATTTGAACTGGAAAGAACAAACCAAAAGTCTCGATCAGGATTATAAAGAACCTCGTTACTCAGCCGAGGAATTGTTAGGCATTATTCCGCAAGATCCGAAGCAACCTTTGGATATGAAAGAAATCGTGGCGCGGATTATTGATGATTCAGACTTTTTAGAATTTAAACAAGAATATGATGCGCTTACTGTTTGCGGTTGGGCAAAAATGGGTGGGGTACATATTGGAATTATCACCAATAATGGCCCCATCACACCACAAGGAGCGGTCAAAGCCGCACAGTTTATTCATCTTTGTGAACAAACCCAACGACCACTTTTATTCTTGCATAACACCACGGGTTTTATGGTCGGAACGGATGCTGAACAAAACGGCATTATTAAACATGGTTCTAAGCTGATCCAAGCAGTTGCCAACGCGACTGTACCCAAAATTTCGATCATTGTTGCTGGTTCTTATGGAGCAGGTAACTATGCCATGTGTGGACGTAGTTTATCGCCAAACTTTATTTTTGCTTGGCCAAATTCACATGTGGCGGTGATGGGTTCAGCTCAAGCTGGAAAAGTGTTGCGTATCGTGGCTGAAGGGAAGCAAAAAGCTTCAGGTATGGAGCCGAATCCACAAATGTTGGATTTTCTAGAACAAAGTACATCGATGAAATTGGAACAGCAATCGACCGCTTTATTTAATACAGCGATGTTACATGATGACGGCATTATCGATCCTAGAGATACACGTAAAGTATTGATCTTCTTGCTACAGACCATTTATGAAGCACAGCAACGCGAGTTAAATCCAACGCGTTTTGGTGTGTCTAGATTTTAATTTTTAATACCTTCATCCTAGCCTTCTCCCTGAGGGAGAGGGGAAAAACAATTTTTAAGGAAAAAAATAATGAAATTTACCGCAGAGCATGAAGCATTACGCCGTACCGCACGTCAGTTTGTAGAAAACGAACTTAATCCGTTTATTCCAGAATGGGAAGCAGCGGGACGTTTTCCGATCCATGACGTCTTTAAGAAAATGGCAGATTTAGGCTTGCTTGGTATTTGTAAGCCCGAAGAAAACGGCGGCTTGGGTTTAGATTATTCGTATAACCTCGTGGTGGCAGAAGAATTAGGACGTGCAGCATGTGGTGGTGTGCCTCTAGCGATTGGTGTACAAACCGATATGGCAACACCTGCACTTGCTCGTTTTGGTAGTAAAGAACTGAGAGAAGAGTTTCTGAATCCTGCGATTCGTGGTGAATATGTGGCTTCGATTGCAGTTTCAGAAGTGCATGCAGGTTCAGATGTTGCAGCGGTTAAAACCACCGCAAAAAAAGATGGTGATGATTATGTGATTAATGGCAGCAAAATGTGGATTACTAATTCACTGCAAGCAGACTTCTTCTGCTTACTTGCCAATACCTCTGACGACAAACCACACGTCAATAAATCAATGATTATTGTTCCTGCGAAGACTGCAGGCATTAGTTTCTCAGAACCACTGAATAAGCTAGGAATGCGCTCCACCACAACGGCTCAAGTTTATTTCGATAACGTTCGTGTACCACAGCGCAATCTGGTGGGTGCTGAGGGTATGGGCTTCATGATGCAGATGATGCAGTTTCAGGAAGAACGTATGTGGGCATGTGCAAATGCTGTCGGTGGTTTGGAAAATGTGATTCAACAAACCATTGATTATACGAAAGAACGGACGACATTTGGTCAGCCACTCATCAATAATCAATATGTGCATTTCCGTTTTGCTGAATTGATGACTGAAGTTGAAGCGCTAAAAGCACTTACTTATCAAGCTTGTGAACAACACATTGCTGGTGAAAATGTCACCATGATGGCTTCGATGGCAAAGCTCAAAGCAGGGCGCTTAACTCGAGAAGTGGCGGATAGCTGCCTACAATATTGGGGTGGAAATGGCTTTATGTGGGAGAACCCTGCATCACAGTTGTATCGTGATGGACGTTTAGGTTCCATTGGTGGTGGTGCAGATGAAATCATGCTCGGAATTATCTGTAAATTGATGGATATCTTGCCGAAGAAGCAGAAAGGGTGATCTAAAGTTAATTTATATTTTAGCTATGTCTAAATCCTCCCTGAGATGCGGCTTAAGCATCGTGGTAAGGAGGATTTAGAAAGGTAAAATTAAAAATGCTGAAAGATTGGTATACCTCAAGTGGCTAAAGTGTGGCTTTGCATTATCCCGATAATAAAACGAAATATTTTACCTATAACAATAGTTGTAAAATCTTTATAAAAACATCAATATTTATTTGATATCAATTATTTAATTTTTTCAATTCATCGCAATTTTTTCCCTCTGGATTGTCATGTTCAGGGTATTGACTTATGATGTTTGTGATGACCTACCAAAATAGAATGTTATACAAATACCCAGAATATTTAAAAAAATATTGGCCTTTTGTCGTGTGCAACATACAACACATGGAACAAAGATATGCAAAGCATAATGCACCCGCTCCAACATAAATGGCGTATTCGCATGGTGATGACCATAATGATGATCATTGCCATCACATTGACATCCGTCACTTTTACAACAGTTAACTGGTTTGAGGCAAAGACTTTGCTTCTGGATGCCGCAACTAGCAAGGCGGAAATGACCAGTCAAATCACGGAACAAAAAGTACAACAAATTATTGATCCTGCTGAAGCACTGCTGCGCGTTCTGGCCTTTGATCCTGTGGTTGAAGCCAGCACATTGCCCCAGCGGTTGCAACGCCTAGAGGCCTTTACTACCAATTTGTATGCCAATCCATTATTAACGGCTGTGTATATTGGCTATGATAATGGTGATTATTTTCTGGTGAGTCCATTAACCAAGGCGACATTACGTCAGAGCTATCGCGCACCAGAACAAGCAAAATACGTGGTTCGCACATTGTTGAGACAGGTAGGAGAAAAGCGTACACACCAACTTTTATTCTATGATCAGCAGCTCAACCTGATTGAGCAACGTATAGATCCAGACTATGTGTATGATCCTCGGCAACGTCCCTGGTATAACAATGCGCTTGCCACCACAGATGTTGCCATTTCAAAACCCTATATTTATGCAGATACACCTTTGATGGGTGTAACACTTTCCATGCGCAGTAGTAATCCACATGCGATTGTTGCGATGGATTTACCCTTAAATGGAATTAAGGATGCACTGCAACAATTGAGTATTACCCCCCATAGTCAAATTGCATTGGTGGATAGTCAGGGTGGAGTGATTGGGGTCAATATGGGTTCAGCTATTGATCAAGCCACATCCAACACACAAGCCCCTGCACTGCAACATTTGGAAAACACAGCTTTATTACAGTTGTGGCAGTTACCATCACAAACTCAGGTGATGACCTATCAGGCTGATGATCAACAATGGTTTGGGCGAAAGATTGAACTTGCCCAATATCGTGAACTGGGGCTACAGCTATTGGTTGCCATTCCAAGTCAAGAGCTACTCAAGGATTTGCCTGTTTATCGCCGCCAGATGATTGGGATTGCGATTGTTTTGGGGATGCTGCTTCTTGCTTTGGGGGCATGGCTTGGTCATCGTATTGGCCAGATTATTGAACAGCATATTCGTCGTGTTCGGCAGATGTCACATTTTGATTTTAGTCGTCCTAGCCCTGAGTTTAGTTTGTTGTATGAAGCCTATCAACTGACGGATGTTACGGATGATGTGAGCCGTACCATGGAAGCATTGTTAAAAATCAGTCAGGTACTGCAAGCTGAACCGCAGATTGATACCATGCTGAATAAAGTACTTCGGTTGTTTGTAGAGGCCGTTCGTTGTGATAGTGGCGCAGTGTATCTTTACCAGTCAAAAGATAACAGTTGGCAAAAAAAAGCCGCCTATGGACGACAAGATCAGGTGGATGCCGTTGCGGCACAATTGGGTAACATTGAGAATCAGCAGCCTAACCGCCATGCCCTGTGTCAGGCCTTTGCCATACGCGGGCGTGATGGACACATTTTGGGTTATGTGATTTTAGAGCATAAAGGTGATCATGAGCATACGTCACAAAACTTCCTGATTTTTAGTGAACGGTTAACTGGAATGTTGGCAATTCCAATTGAAACAAGGCAATTGATTGAATCACAGAAAGCGCTTCTGGAGGCTTTCATTCTGGTTCTTGCCGATGCGATTGATACTAAGAGTGCCCATACAGGAGGCCATTGTCGTCGTGTGCCCAAACTGGCAATGATGATTGTTGATCACTTGTCAGCAGAAACACAAGGGCAATATGCCGATTTCCATTGCAATGCGGATGATCGTGAGGCTTTCCGTCTGGCAGCATGGCTACATGACTGTGGTAAGATTACCACGCCTGAACATATTATTGACAAAGCCACCAAACTGGAAACCTTGTACAACCGTATCCATGAAATCCGTACCCGTTTTGAAGTGTTATATCGGGATGCCGAGATAGCGTGTCTAAAGGCACAACTGACAGGAACAGAACAGGCATGTGCGGAAGCCCAGCGTGATGCACAGTATGCGCAACTACAGGATGATTTTGCCTTTATTGCAAAATGCAATATTGGAGGGGAGTTTTTAAGTGATGAGACGATTTTACGTTTAGAACAGATCGGGCAGCGAACATGGTTACGTCATTTTGATAACCGTCTTGGGCTATCGCTACTGGAACAGTCACTTTATCATCATCCTGCGCCATCACTCCCCGTACAGGAGCGACTATTGGCAGATAAACCTGAGCATATCGTTGCATGGGATGAAAATTATAAACCCCACGTAGAGCGGGATGATCCATTAAACATGCATGGTTTTGACATGCAACTTCCACATTACCAAAGAAATACTGGGGAAATTTATAATCTTAGTATTCGCCGAGGGACACTGACCAGCGAAGATCGTTTTGCGATTAACAATCATATCGTCCAGACCCTGATTATGCTAACCAAATTACCTTGGCCCAAGCATTTGCAGCGTATTCCCGACCTTGCCACTAACCATCATGAACGTATGGATGGACAGGGTTATCCAAGACGCTTACAAGCGGCACAAATGTCTGTTGAGGAGCGTGTTCTGGCATTGGCCGATGTTTTTGAGGCGCTCACTGCCGCGGATCGTCCTTACAAATCTGCTAAAACCATTTCTGAGTCGCTGATGATCATGGCAAAAATGTGTCAGGAAAATCATCTTGACCGTACACTGTTTATCTATTTTGTCCAAAGTCGTTTATGGCTGGAGTATGCCCAACAGTTTATTCCACCTCATCAAATTGATGAGGTAGATATAGACGCTGTGGTGCGTACCGCCAAAGCTAATCACGCATGATAATGCTTATTTTACAAACCAAGCACTTGCTTGGTTTGTAAAGTGGGGATATAGTGTGAAGCATGGCTGGGTCGTGTGAGGGGCTGAGGTCATGGTCATCTGGGTTATAACAATGTCATATGTTGCGCAAGGATCTTTGATTCAGGTAATGCTGCCCCTGTGATCATGTGGTTGCGTATGATGTTGATCCTGTATAGCTAACCTGTGATTAAGAATGAAAAATTAGGAATAAAATGAGTAATCTGGATACTTTACAAGTGGATGACAGCATCCAGCTTGAACGACAAGGCAGTATTTTAACGCTATGGCTGAACCGACCTGAAAGCCGTAATGCCATGAGTCTCAACATGGTTAATGCTATTCAACAGGTCTTTGTTCATATTGCAGAAGATAGCTCGATTCGTGCCGTAATCCTGCGTGGAAAAGGCGGGCATTTCTGTGCAGGTGGTGATATTAAAGATATGGCAGCTTTGCGTGTTGAAGCTGCCAATGTAGGCAGTTTACAGCCTTATATTGATTTTAACCGCCGTTTTGGTGCCATGATTGAACAAGTTGATCAAGCTCCTCAAACGGTTGTTGCAATTTTAGAAGGGGCAGTGCTCGGCGGTGGCTTTGGTTTAGCATGTGTCTCTGATATAGCGATTAGTCGTGATAATGCTCAGTTTGGCTTACCTGAAACAGGGCTTGGGGTATTACCTGCACAAATTGCACCGTTCGTAGTGAAACGGATTGGGTTGACCCAAGCGCGTCGTTTGGCATTGTTAGGTTCACGTTTTAATGGTGAGACTGCGCAGAAGTTAGGTGTGATACATGAAGTTGTACGTGATGATATTGAGCTTGAGCAATTGCTTGCTGATACCATTCAACAGATCAAACGTGCTGCGCCGTTGGCATCTCGAAACACCAAAGCATTGCTACATCGAACTTTAAATGAGCCTCTAGATTTTTTACTGGATGCTGCTGCACAGCAGTTTGCTCAAGCCATTGGTGGGGCAGAGGGGCAGGAAGGCACGATGGCCTTTATTCAAAAACGTTTGCCAAATTGGACTGAGCAATGATGAAATTTTCAAAAGTTTTAGTCGCAAATCGTGGTGAAATCGCAGTTCGGGTGATGCAAACGGCCAAAGCAATGGGTTATCAAACTGTTGCTGTGTATTCAGATGCAGATGAAAATGCACGCCATGTTCAAGTTGCCGATGAGGCGGTTTATATCGGGCCATCTAAAGTTTCAGAATCTTATTTGTCGATCACCAATATTATTGAAGCCTGCAAAAAGACAGGCGCAGATGCGGTCCATCCTGGTTATGGTTTCTTGTCTGAAAATACCGATTTTGCCCAAGCTTGTAGCGACAATGGTATCACCTTTATTGGGCCAAACGCCGCTGCGATTCATTTAATGGGCAGTAAGCGTTTATCTAAAATTGCCATGATTGAAACGGGTGTACCGTGTGTACCTGGTTATGAGGGTGATCAGCAAGAGATTGAATACTTGGCTGAGCAAGCGGAAAAAATTGGTTTTCCATTGATGGTCAAAGCATCTGCTGGTGGTGGTGGACGTGGTATGCGTTTGGTACACCAGTCGGCTGATTTGTTGGAAGCCTTAAAAACCGCACGTTCAGAGGCCGAAAATGCCTTTGGTTCAGGTGAATTAATTATTGAAAAAGCGGTGATCGCACCTCGTCATGTAGAGATCCAAGTGTTTGGTGACACACATGGCAATTATGTTTATTTGTTTGAAAGAGATTGCTCAATTCAACGCCGTCATCAAAAAGTGGTGGAAGAAGCACCATGCCCAGTCATGACATCTGAGTTACGCCAAAAAATGGGAGAAGCTGCGGTGGCGGCAGCAAAATCCTGTGATTATATCGGCGCAGGTACGGTTGAATTTTTACTGGATCAGTCTGGCGAGTTTTATTTCCTTGAAATGAATACTCGTTTACAAGTTGAGCATGCTGTTACAGAAATGATTACGGGACTAGATTTGGTCGAGTGGCAACTGCGTATCGCCAATGGTGAAACTTTACCCTTGCAGCAGCATGAACTTAGTTTAAGTGGACATGCGATCGAAGTACGCTTATATGCCGAAGACCCACGTCAGGACTTCTTGCCACAAACGGGAAAAGTATTACGTTGGCAGCCTGCGGGCTTTGATACAATGCTGCCGAATGTCCGTATTGATCATGGCATGTTAGAGGCGGGTGAAATTAGCCCATTCTATGATCCGATGGTGGCGAAGGTGATTGCTTATGGCAAAACTCGTCAGGATGCGATTCGTCTATTAGCACGTGCTGTTGATGATTGTGTATTGCTTGGTGTAAATAGCAATAAACAATTTTTGGTGAATTTATTGCGTCATCCGATTATTGTGGCGGGTGATACCAATACTGCATTTATCCAGCAGCATTTTCAGGATGATGTCAGCCTGCATCAACAGGTTCCAACCCTTGAAAGTTTAGCGATTGCAGCAACACTATTTGCGCAACACAAAGCTTCAAAAACAGCATGGCAAACAGGTATTGCAACACCGCTACCATTAAAGTTGAAATGTGCAGATCAACAATTGTTACTACAAGTCGAAATGGATCAACAGCAAGTTACCGTGCGATTATGTGATCAGCAAAGTACGGTGGATGTGGTTGAGATAAGTGATACTCAGATCATCTATAAGGTTGATGGCGTGCGTCGAAAGTTGAGTTATGTACTTGATCAAAATCAACTCTATTTAGATACAGCAAATGGTAATTTAATGATTGAAAATATCACCTATGCCGCACCTGAAGCTGCTGAAGTGGTAGGGGATGGTAAAATCCGTGCGCCGATGGATGGGGCGATTGTGAATCTATTGGTTAATGCTGGAGACATAGTTGTTAAGGGACAAACCTTATTGATTCTGGAGGCCATGAAAATTCAACAACAAATTAAGTCGGATGTTGATGGTGTGGTAGATGAGCTGATTGGTCAAATTGGACAACAAGTGAAAAAACGACAATTATTATTAAATGTCGCAATTGCATAAAATGTGTAAATTAAAAAGCTAGGTTCCACGCCTCGCTTTTTAATAGCTTTTCAACCGTGATCAGTGAGTGTGTAGAATTGCCTTTCGGATTAATCAATGAGTTAAGGATTATGTTTGATCAGCGGCTACAATCGCTGCACTAGCCTGTTTTAAGCTATAAAGTAATTGTCCTAAAAGAACGTCTTTATTACTTAATGTCACCATCACCATCGGATGGTGTGGTGCAGGAATCGAAGTTAGGATTGCTTTACCATTTTCAGCATCAAGCGTGATACTCTGACATCCAGTTAAATGAATTTCATTTAAAAATGCACTAACCATTGCTAAAATTGAACTACTTACAGCAGCAAGCTTGGTACTGTTATAAGGATTCTTCTTATAAACGGAAGCCAGTTCAAATCCATCCGTAGAACAAAGCATAATGTAATCAATACCACGGATATTCGTTAAGATGTCATTCGCCTGTGTTTTTGCTAATTGAATGAGTTCTTTTGGCGCAGTGCGTTGTTGGCTCGGAATACTGAACATAATTCTTCTCTTTATGAAGTGATTAATTTGTTGCTCTTAAATTGACTTCTAATGCCGCGATGAGTGATTCAATCATGAGCAGAACATGCTCCTGTTTACGCGCATCAATAAAAAACAGGGGATATTGATACTCATTCTGGATTAGCCACTCCCGATAAATGGAAGTTGGCTGACCTTTGTTCTCATCAATATGAGTAATACCAATTGATATATTTTTTGTATAGTCTTTAAATGTGTCAAGGTAGGCCTCAAGCTCTTCAAGGGGAACCTTGCTGTTGTGGTCGACTAATAGAATAACACCTAAAGCACCCTGACAGATAACAGGCCAGATAAAGTCAAAACGCGATTGCCCAGGCGTTCCATATAAACCAATCTTTACTCCATCATCTAATGTGATTTCACCATAATCAATACCAACTGTCGTTTGCATTTTATTATGGGCCTGAGAGTCTGTATTGAATGCTTCGGTGGCAAGGACAGGAATTTCAGAAAGTGATCTTATCGCTTCAGTTTTTCCAGCACCCATACTTCCAGCAAATACAATCTTATATTGTTGTAAAATCATATAATTCCTTAAAGCCCAAATCGGCGTCTAATTTTGCCGAAAAATTTATTAAAAAAGTTGTGTTCTTCAACAGGCTGTTCGGCTGCTTCTGATTTCAAATAATGACTTTCTGTTGCTGGAATAATGTCTCCATTATTTGAAATGATGCAGGCAGCAATAAATTGTTGAACCGTTTGAATTGGAAGTTTTAATTGTGTGGCAACTTGGGAAAGTTGAGCGCCTTGTATAAAACATGCTGAAAGCAAAAGTATAATTTTTCGATCCGTACTTTGACTAGGTTGAGGCCAATGTTCAATTTTAAAATATTCATTTTCATTCGGCGCAAGTCTTTGAAAATCTAAAGAATGCCAAAATAAATTCCATAACCAATCCTGTAAGTCATATTCAACTTTACGAGAAACTTTTGTGCAATCAAAAGTGGTCGCAAATTCATATTTAAAGCTATGATTGGTTTGCGTGTGTATGCGAGTTGGTTCTAACCATGCAATCTGACTACGCGTATCAATGATCGCTAAAGTCCCATGATCATCAAAAAGATGAAGACGAGCATTTTCAGGGTTTAGCATATCCTTTAAAAACTTTTCACTTACAGGGTTGTGATTAGGTAGAAAATCATTTTTAGGTTGTTGATTAGAAATATAACTTAGCAATCTAAGCTGTATCCAATTCTTTAAGGCATCCGTTTGTTGAAAGGGAAGGTAGAGTGTGTTGTCCTCGTCGATTTGGCAAGAACCTTGCCCCTTAGAAATTTTTAAACATGGTAATTGTTTTTGTTGAATAATACGTTGGATACCTTCAGTATCAAAAAAGTTTTCATTTATTAATAATAAATCGAGATTTGGGTCTGAAATATTGATCCAGTTGATGCCAAACTCATTAGGTATTGTTTTTCTAAGTTCTATTTTTAGTTCATCTGAAACTTTTAAACTTATACCTGAAATTGCGATATTAATGCAATGTCCATTCATAGTATCACTTTAATGTTTTATAAAATATTGCATTGAACGAAATTATACTTTTACTTAAGAATAATAAAAGACCTCTTATATAATTCTAATTTTTATAATTAAAATAAATATAAGAAGTCTAATTTAAAAAAAACTTAAGATTTTAATTAAGCAAAGTCTAATTCTTTTTCGAACGTTTTTAATTCGTGGCGTGCCATTGCTAAGTTTGATTTGCTACGATCTAATACAAGGTAAAGAAATAAATTTCCGTTACTCTCTAATGGTCGAATTAGGTGATATGCTTTACCAAGTGTAATTAGAATATCTTCAATATCATCATTAAGTTTGAGTGAGTTTGCAACACGACGTTTTGCGCGAACCACTTCAGTGTTACCTGCTGCTGCTAATTCTAAGTCAATTGCGCCCCCACCTTGAGTTGCAAGCGCTAAGCCACTTTCAGTGTCTACTAATGCCGCTGCCACAAAACCATCAATATTTGTCAAGCTTTCTAGTGAAATTTTAGCCATGATATTATCTCTACTTATGCATCTTTGTTTATGAATTTATATTCCCTGCTTTTGTTTTAGATTATTTTTCAAAAGCAGTTGATCTCATTATAGGAAACTCTTTTATTAAATCAATAATACTTAAACACACTTAAAATAATACAATTGGTAATAAATGACAGTTTTTGTCAAAAAAATAAATCAAAATCGTATATAAAAGTGTATTTTAAAAAAAATATTGTGATTTTTATCACAAATACAGGGTGATTTTAAGTATTTTTTTTATTGTAAATAAATGTAAATCTTTATAATTATATAGTTTTCTTATTTTAGTATGATTTAAATATCTGTAAATGTTTGATAAAGAAAGTAATATACTTTCTTTATCATTTTTAATATGCTTAAATAGTCGTCAGCTGAATGTAGCTGCAATATAAAAATAATAAAATAATAAGTGCTGTTACAGGTGCAATAATAAAAGACCATGTCGGTGTAGTTGGTTCAGGAGTTGAAATTTCTTCAGTATGTTGTGCTTGATGTACCATTTGATTAAATTCCTGTATCGTTGTTTCTAGAGAAACTTCTTGCTGTATGACTGGTTTTGAACCTAAAAGTTCAGTGAGTTGGTTGGTTGACCAAACCCAATCTTCTGCTTGTCCAGATAGATGTTCTATTTGACCTAAGAGAAGCTCACTTAAACCTGTTTGACCAAAGCTACCTGTTTGGTCTAATTGATTTAATTCTGCGAATTGTAAAGTGAGTATTTCTGAAATACTTGACTCTAACTCAGAAGCGCTTAAAGCGGATTGATTATATGCAGAGGTTGTAAGATGTCTAGCTATTCCTTGGATATAAAGGGGATCAGATGTTTTTATTTCCTGATAAAGTTTTTGATTATCTTTTTTCCAAAGACTGACCAGCTGTCCAAGAGCAAGCATATTTACTTCATCAATAAAATAAAGTCTTTCTTTTGATGAGTATTGATCAAAGAGCTGTGGTTTTTGAAGTTTAATTTGTTCAGAAAAGTATTGAACTAAGTCAAATGCCATCGTGCATTTCCTCGCTTTTAATCTAAAATCCTAAGAGAAGGTTTTTTCTTATTCGGTTCGGCTTCTTGCTTTTTATCTTCTATTGGAGTTTCGATAGTCTCTTGAATATCGGCATATTCGCTTGGATCAAAAAATAAACCTTGTCCATTTTCTCTAGCATAGAGCCCTAAAACAGCGCGAATAGGTACATAAATATCTTTTGCGACCCCGCCGAAACGGGCTGAAAATGAAATAGCATCATTATCCATATGAAATTGATGGATTGCATGGGGTGCCAGATTTAAAACGATTTGTCCATCTTTTACAAATTGTTGAGGAACATCTGTGTGTTGTTGTGTTGCATCAACGAGTAAATAAGGCGTCAATTGGTTATCACAAATCCATTCATAAATGGCACGTGCAAGATAAGGGCGTGTGGGTGTAACATTTAATTGATCTGACATAATTTACAAGCTTATTTAATCATAGGAATTAAATCATTGTAGCTGTTTTTTTCTTGAGCTGTCATTGATTTAATGAAAGATGGGCGACTGAAAACACGATGACAATATAAAAAAATAGGTCGGCAATGTTGCGGTGGAAGTTCAATTCCCATACTTTTTAATCTAAGAAAAATTGGTGCGAGCATACAATCTAAGATTGAAAACGTCTCAGACATAAAAAAAGGAAAATGTTGGAATAATGGAGTGAGTGAAATAAGCGTATCTCTAAGTTCTTTCTGGGCTTTTTGTTTTTCTTGCGGGTTCAGTGTATCGGTATGTCTAAGCATTTGATCTGCAAGCTTGAACCAATCTTGTTCAAAACGCCAAATATATTGACGTTGCTCCGCTCTAGCCATTGGAGCATCCGCATAAAGCTTATTTTGACGATAGCGATCATCCAGATATTCACTAATGATATTTGGTGAAAAAAGTTTTAGATTTTGTTCAATCAACATAGGAAGTTGATTGTAGGGGTTGAGATCAGCCAAATCTTCATCTTCATGATCGGTGATAATCAGATGATATTTAATCTGCTTTTCAGCGAGTAAAAAACGAATCCAGTGTGAACGGAAATCATCTGCATGACTATAAAGCGTAATGCCCTGAACTGGGGTCGTTTCAACAGATGACATATCACAAAGCTAATCAAGTAAACGGTTTAGCATACTAAAAAAATATAAGAAAAGCATCTTAGAAATATGTAGAACTATATAAATAAAAAAACCTCGGATAAATCCGAGGTTTTTGTCCAATTCGTAAAACGATTAACGTTTAGAGAATTGAGGACGTTTACGAGCTTTACGTAAACCAAGTTTCTTACGTTCAACTTCACGAGCATCACGAGTAACGAAACCAGCTTGACGAAGAGCAGGTTTTAAAGTTTCGTCAGCAGCGATCAATGCACGAGTAATACCGTGACGGATAGCGCCAGCTTGACCACCAATACCACCACCTTTAACAGTGATGTAAAGGTCAAATTTTTCAGTAACTTCTAAAAGCTCTAAAGGCTGACGTACAACCATACGAGCAGTTTCACGACCGAAATATTGCTCTAAAGTACGATTGTTGATTACGAGTTTGCCTGTACCAGCTGATAAGAAAACACGTGCAGTTGCGGTCTTACGGCGACCTGTACCATAATTAGTAGCCATGTGCTGTATCCCTTAGATGTCCAAAACTTGTGGCTGTTGAGCAGTATGAGGATGCTCGCTACCAGCGTACACTTTCATTTTTTTGATCATTGCATAACCAAGAGGACCTTTTGGTAACATACCTTTAACAGCTTTTTCTAAAACTGCTTCAGGTTTGTGAGCGATTAACTTTTCAAAGTTAGTCTCACGGATACCACCAGGGAAACCAGTATGGCGATAGTATTTCTTATCAAGTGATTTATTACCAGTCACTTGAACGTGTTCAGCATTGATCACAACGATGTAGTCACCAGTGTCAACGTGAGGAGTATAAGAAGTTTTGTGCTTACCGCGTAAACGACGAGCGATTTCAGTCGCAAGGCGACCTAAAGTTTTGCCAGAAGCATCAACAACATACCAGTCGTGTTGAACTTCAGCAGGCTTAGCGCTGAGAGTTTTCATTAACCACTACCTATTATAGTTGGTTTGAGCAAGGAATCGCCCAAACAAAAGGAGACCGAATTCTATATGAATTTCTAAAATCACACAAGAACAATTCATTGTTAATGTCATATTTTGCTGCAATCTGACTGATTTTGTAACTATATCGCCGTTAATTTTGAGCTACATTTTTTGGCTTGAGAGGCGGTGGTATTTGACTTATCATTTTTCAATTAATTATTTGAAATAAGTAGAAGTATTTACCTCTTCTTTTGGGGAATTTGATGAAATTGTCGTTTTCTACAAACATTATTGTAGTCGCTATTTGCGTAATAGCTTGTTCCACACAAGCGAATGCACGACGCCTCTACAAATGGGTCGATGAGGGCAGTGTAACCAATTATTCTGAATTTCAGCCCAAAGAAGGTACAAGTCGTAAAGTTGAAGTCTTGGAGAGTCGTGGTGAGCATGTTGATCCAGCAATGATGGTCACTGCTGAAATGAAACCACTTGAAATACCAGATGATCAAACGAACCCCTTAGCACAACCCTCAAGTTCTTCAGTGCAAGCAAATGCTCCCCTGCATCAACAATCATCGCAGACCATTGTAAAACAAGGTGCTATAGCATCTCCTTATACTTCTCACCCAGTAAATACGCCTCCATTGCCAGAAAAGAAAGAACCACAACTCGTGCAGCAGCCTCAACCTGTAGAGAAAAAGGAGCCGATTGCAAATCCATTTATAGAGAAGCCGAGTAGTGCTGCGGTTGTTGCGGTAGAAAAGAAAGAAGAGACAGCGGTTGTTCAACCTGAGAAAAAGGTACAACCAAAAATTAACCCGTGGACTCGTCAAGTTGAATTTGTACCTTCTAATCTAGTGCCTGAAAATCTGCCTAAAGCGAAAAAGCCTTAAAAATTTCAAATTGTTCACTATTTAGTTTTATTCTCTTTCTTGATTGCTTCTTATTTAGGGGGCGCTGAGAGGGAATAGAATTTGATGGATAATCATTTTAAGTGTTTCATCAGCGTTGTGTTGTGGCATCTAATCGCTCTAATGTTATTCCGATTGATTTTCTTTAGTGGCATTTAAATTCTATTTTTATAGTTTATATTCTTGTATTTATTGGTAAAAATAAATTTATTGTATTTATTGTTTATCAGCTTGTAAATTTTCACTTCATATTTTTTCAAAAACTTTTGCTTATATGGGGAGTGGATTGTTTTTTTCGGTAAACTATAACGTAATGCTTAAAATTAGAATTGGTGAGTCATGTTGCCTTTGTATGTCACTTCTGGCGAACCAGCCGGAATTGGACCAGATATTTGTCTAAGTCTAGCAAACCGTGTTGATGAGCGACCGATCGTTATTTTGGCTGATGTCCAGATGTTGCAGCAGCGCGCCAAACAGTTAAATATTGATGTTGAACTTATTCCATTTCAGGGCGAAAAACGGTCGAGTTTAGCAGGGCAGCTTTTCGTTGAGCATGTGCCTTTAGCAAAACCTGTTATTTTAGGTCAGTTAGATTCAGCCAATGCTGCTTATGTGTTAGAGCAATTACGTCGTTCAGCTGACTATGCGATGTCGAGGCGGAGTGTAGGGGTTGCTACAGCGCCAGTGCAAAAGTCGATTATTAATGATGCAGGCATTCTATTTAGCGGACATACTGAGTTTTACCAAGAGTTTGCAAGTGTGGATCGTGTGGTGATGATGTTGGCGACTAAAACATTGCGTGTCGCATTGGCAACCACACATTTACCGTTGCGGGATGTACCTGATGCGATTACTAAAGAGCGTTTGCATCAAGTGATTGATATTCTGATTCAAGACTTAAAAAGCAAATTTAAAATCGCACAACCACGCATTCTGGTCTGTGGCTTAAATCCACATGCAGGTGAAGATGGTTATTTAGGTCGAGAAGAAATCGACGTGATTAATCCAGTGCTAGAAAGCTATCGTGCGCAAGGTATAGGGATGAGTCTCTGTTTGCCTGCAGATACCTTATTTACCCCAGAAAATCTAAAAGATGCAGATGCTGTTTTAGCAATGTATCACGATCAAGGTTTACCTGTGTTAAAATCACAAGGCTTTGGTGAAGCAGTAAACATTACATTAGGCTTACCATTTATTCGAACTTCGGTCGATCATGGTACAGCACTTTCTCTTGCAGGCACTGGACAGGCAAAAGCATCAAGTTTGCAGGTTGCAGTGGATTTAGCACTTGATTTAGCCCGTCAGTAATGGGCGAGTAAATTATTCACGTTGGAATTATTATGTATCAAATTAATGCCCTAAACCCTAAAGATGAAGGGCATCAGGCTCGAAAACGTTTTGGTCAAAACTTCTTACATGATCAACGTGTGATTGCCAAAATTGTACGTTCAGTGAATCCGCGTGCGGGTGAAAATATTGTCGAAATTGGACCGGGTTTAGCTGCATTGACCTCACCTTTAATTGGCGAGTGTGATGCGTTAACCGTGGTTGAGCTGGATCGTGATTTGGCTGCCGGTTTACCGGGACGTGTGCCATATCCTGAACGTTTGACCATTATTGAAGCTGATGCTTTAAAATATGATTTCAAGCAATTGTTCCAAGATGGTCGTCCACTACGTGTGGTGGGGAATTTACCCTATAACATTTCAACCCCACTTTTGTTCCACCTGTTAGAGTTTGGTGACAAGGTCAAAGACATGCATTTCATGTTGCAAAAGGAAGTGGTTGATCGTATTACGGCAACACCAAACACCAAAGAATATGGTCGTTTATCGGTGATGATCCAGTATTACTGTAAACCGACTTTCTTGTTTGAAGTGCCGCCAGGTTCATTCAATCCACCACCGAAAGTGACTTCTGCGGTATTCCGTTTGGTACCTTATGAAACTAAGCCAATTATTGCAAAAAATGAAAAAGCTTTGTCACGTTTAGTCAGCCATGTGTTTACCCAACGTCGCAAGACCTTACGTAATAGCTTAAAAGGGATGTTGGTAGAAGATGGCTTTGAAAAAGCAGGTGTTGATCCGATGGCGCGCCCAGAAACCTTAAGCTTGGCTGATTTTGTCGCACTTTCTGATCAGATGGTATCTTAATGTCTAAACGATATAACTATGTCATTGGTGATGTGCAAGGTTGTTTTGAAGCGCTGAAAGCGTTACTGAAAGAAATTCGCTTTGATCCAGATCAAGACTTTTTATGGTTTGCGGGTGATTTAGTTGCACGTGGCGAAAACTCGGTGGGCGCATTACGCTTTATTAAAAAACTGGCTGATCGTGGTGCTGCAGCAACTGTACTAGGTAATCATGATCTGACCCTTATTGCTTGTGCTCGTGGTTTTAAAAAAGTTAAAGATAAAGATCGTACTCAGGACGTGATTGATGCGATTGATGGTGATGAGTTGATTGATTGGTTGCGTAAACAGCCATTGAGTTTATCTCCGAATGATCAAACTCTGATTACCCATGCAGGTGTGCCGTGTATCTGGAATGCCGAACAAACTGTGGCATTTGCACAAGAAGTCCAGCAGGTAGTGGGTAATGACGATCTTTCGATTTTAGATAGTTTTCTTGCAGAGATGTATGGTTCACAACCTGATTTATGGTTAGATGAGCTGACAGGTATGGCACGTTTGCGCTGTATTACTAATTATCTGACCCGAATGCGTTTGACTGATGCCGAAGGGCGTTTAGAGTTTGACTTTAAAGATGCACTTGATGCGCCGATGCCAACAGGCTTTCAGCCGTGGTTTGAGTTTGATAGTCAGGCTGCACAAACTCATCAAATTATTTTTGGACATTGGGCGGCCTTGCAGGGTAAAACCATTAGTCGCCAAATTCAAAATGTCGATGGTGGATGTGTTTGGGGGCAACAACTGGTGGCTTATCGTTTAGAAGATCAACAACTTTTCGCAGTGGATAATCCTTTGGCTTGATCAGCCTGTGATCTCTTTTAAATGTCCATTTTCATGTTGAAATCGGGCATTTTCTATTTTTAAGACTGTCAAAAAACTGTCATACACTGATCATTAAAGTGTCAAAAAATATTTATAAGCTAAAAGCATGAAAATAACGACACAAATGGATGGCGATATGCAAAGTACATACGCGACATCTCTACTAAAGCAAGAACAGTTTCCTGAAAGTTTTAAATTTTACTTTAAAAGGAAACAACTCAAAAATAAACAAGATGAATTGTCTGAACTTCGGGATTTAGTTCGCCCTCGTTTGAGAATCGCAATTGTCACTGAAACATGGCCACCAGAAATTAATGGTGTAGCATTATCTATGATGCAATTATGTCAGGGGCTACAACGGCTTGGACATAAAATTCTATTGGTCAGGCCTATACAAAAAACGATTTGTACAGAATTTTTACCTGAACAAGAATGCTTGGTGATGTCTCAGCCTATTCCAAAATACCCAAGTGTTCAATTTGGTTGGCCACAATATCTTAAAGTCTCTAAAGCATTTGAGCAGTTCGCACCTGACGTAGTGCATATCGTGACTGAAGGTCCATTAGGTTTAATAGCACTACAAGCCGCAAAGTCAAAAAAAATCGCCGTATCGAGTGGATTCCATTCAGCTTTCCAAGATTTTAGCCGTTTCTTTGACTTGGCTTTTTTAGTCAAACCGATTCAACGTTACTTAACATGGTTCCATAATAGTACAGATGTCACGTGTGTACCCAGTCAATACACGGAACAAGCACTACGTGGTTTTGGTGTGACTTGTCCTTTAGTTGTTGTTGGACGAGGTGTTGATACTGCGAAGTTTTCCCCAAAACATCGTTCACAGCAATTACGCCAACAATGGGGTGTAGGTGCTGATACCCGTGTAATGCTGTATGTTGGACGCTTATCACCAGAAAAAGAAATTGATGTCTTAATTGAAGCTTTCCATGCTTGGCAGAGACAGCAAGGTGCAAATACAAAATTTGTAATTGTTGGAGATGGGCCTGATCGTATTCGTTTGAGTAAATTAGCGATATCAGAAGATATTATTTTTACTGGTAGCTTAAGTGGTAAGAATCTTTCAGCCGCTTATGCAAGTGCAGATGTTTTCGCCTTTGCTAGTCAAGCTGATACGTTTGGAAATGTAGTGCTAGAAGCAATTGCTAGCGGATTACCAGTGATTGCTTATGACTACGTATGTGCGCATCAGCATGTCAAACATGGTGTTACAGGTTGGTTGAGTCCTCTCGGACAGGCCGCAGATTTAACACAATCCATTTGTCATTTGCCAACTCTCCCAGAACTGAGAAAAATGGGTTTATTAGCAAGTGAAACTGTACAGGAAACCAGTTGGCAGTTTCCTGTACAACAATTAGAACAAGCACTTTATCAGGTAGCGCAGGAACCTCTTATGAACTCTACCTAAAGTATCCTCAGAAAGGAGAAAAGTATGAAATTTCAAAATGCAAAAATAAAAATACTCGATCTAGATCTAAAAGGGTGTGTATACCTTAATCATCTCTCACAGTCACAACGCATTGCCTTATTTTTTAAAACGATTAGTCGTTTGGGTGATGGACCATTTTGGTATGTCATGTTGTTATCAGTATGGATCGCACAAGGTTTGGCATACGGTCTGCAAATTCTATATTTGCTCGTTGCAGGTTCTGTTGGTACGGGGATTTATAAGTTTTTAAAGCATAAAACGACTCGACCACGCCCTTATCAAGTTCACCAAGTGATTGTACTGGGCGAGCGACCATTGGATCATTTTAGTTTTCCATCAGGTCATACTTTGCATGCGGTCATGGTTACTATTACATTAGGCTATATCCAACCGTTGTTATTAATCTTGATGTTGCCATTTACGATTCTGGTTGCATTGTCCCGCATGATTTTAGGATTACATTACCCAAGTGATGTGATCGTCGGGGCGGTGATTGGTGCATCCGTCGCTAGCGGTATTATTTTGTTGGCACCAAGCTTCAATATCATTCTTTGAATAATTTAACGAGTTTTAATGATAGAAGACTATTTTTTAAATCTTGGGATTTGTTAAAGTACGCTCAATCACTAACTGTTAATTAGGTTATCAAATGGGCTTACGTTGGACAGATACGATTGATATCGCAATCGAACTTACTGAAGCACACCCAGATGTAGATCCTCAATGGATTCGTTTTACTGATTTACATGCTTGGGTTTGTGCATTACCAGACTTTAATGATGACCCAAATAAGTCGACGGAAGGTTTGCTTGAAGCGATTCAAATGGCTTGGTTGGATGAGGTTCGTTAAAAAAACATCAGAAATCACTGAACTTTTACAGATTCAAGCTGATTATTGGCGATGACATCGGTATAATGCGGCAAATTTTTTAGTTTACACCATAAATAGGAGTCAATCATGGCGATTGAACGTACTTTATCTATCGTAAAACCAGATGCAGTTTCTAAAAACCACATTGGTGACATTTTTGCTCGTTTTGAAAAAGCGGGTTTAAAAATTGTTGCAACTAAAATGAAACACCTTTCTCAAGCTGATGCTGAAGGTTTCTATGCTGAGCACAAAGAACGTGGTTTCTTTGGTGATTTAGTTGCATTCATGACTTCTGGCCCAGTTGTTGTTTCTGTTCTTGAAGGCGAAAATGCAGTTCTTGCTCACCGTGAAATCTTAGGTGCTACAAACCCTAAAGAAGCAGCTCCAGGTACAATCCGCGCTGATTTCGCTGTAAGCATCGACGAAAACGCTGCTCACGGTTCTGACTCAGTTGCTTCTGCTGAGCGTGAAATCGCTTACTTCTTTGCTGATAACGAGATCTGCCCACGCACTCGTTAATCCAAAGTATTCAAGCCAGATAAGTGGTATACTACTTATCTGGTTTTTTATTTTTTATAGATTGAGTTGTGTGAAAAACACACAGCATTTTCTAGCGCTGATATCGTTTAGGTAAATATACATGAGTTCTGTAGTGGTCGTTTCATCTGAGAATGTCGATGAAAAACAACAGTCTTTAACTACGTCTGTCGTTCAAGCTGCCGATAAGAAAGTAAATTTACTTGGCATGTCCAGAGCCGAATTAGAAAAATTCTTTGAAGACTTAGGCGAAAAAAAGTTTCGTGCCGGTCAAGTCATGAAATGGATACACCAGTTTTTCGTCACTGATTTTGCTGAAATGAGTAATATTTCAGGAAAATTACGTGAAAAATTAGAAAAAATCTGCGAAATCAAAGCACCTGAAGTGGTGCACCGTAACTATTCTAAAGATGGTACCCGTAAATGGGTGTTTCGTGTAGGTGATGGTGAAGGTTCTCTGGTTGAAACCGTGCTGATTCCTGCCGAAGATAAAACAGGTGCACGTAAAACCTTGTGTATTTCATCACAAGTGGGTTGTGCACTGGATTGTTCATTCTGTTCGACGGGTAAGCAAGGTTTCCAACGTGATCTAACACCAGCAGAAATCATCGGTCAGTTGTGGATGGCAAATTATTCTTATATGGAAGATGTGCCTGTTGCTGAGCGTGAACGTACCGTAACCAATGTGGTCATGATGGGTATGGGTGAACCTTTACTTAATTACGATGCAGTACTCAGCTCAATGCAGTTAATGTTAGATGATTTTGCCTACGGAATGTCTAAACGCCGTGTAACTTTATCAACATCAGGTGTTGTTCCAAAAATTGATCAATTAGCGCAAGACATCGATGTTGCACTTGCGATTTCATTACATGCACCAAATGATGAACTACGTAATGAATTGGTTCCTATTAATAAAAAATATCCATTACAGCAACTTATTGCTGCGTGCCAACGTTATTTAGCTAAAGATGGCAATGAAAGCTCACGTCGCCATGTCACTATCGAATATGTGATGTTGGAGGGTGTCAATGATCAGCCTGAGCATGCACAGCAATTATTAAAATTATTGAAAAACTTGCCAAGTAAAATCAATCTAATCCCATTTAATCCATTTCCACATGCACCTTACGGACGTTCGAGTCGTAATCGCATCATTGCTTTTCAAAAAACTTTGTCTGACGCCGGATTTGTGTGTACGATTCGTCAGACACGTGGCGATGATATCGATGCTGCATGTGGTCAATTGGTAGGACAGGTTGCTGACCGTACGCGTCGTGCGGAACAGTGGAAGAAGAAAGTGGCGCAACGACAAGAAATTTTGCGCACACAAGGATAAAACTTGGGGATATAGCGTTGAATACAACTCGACTAAAAACGATTATAACGACTGCTGTTGTGTTTACTGTAATGGGTTTAACTGCTTGTCAATCTTCGACAGGGTTGAAGAAAGACCCAGAAAAAGCTGTTCAAGTTCGTTCTCAACTGGCTGCTGAATATATTCGTACAGGTGATTTGGATTCCGCTAAACGTTCTCTTGATCAAGCTTTAAATATTGATTCGCGTGATGCAAACGCCAATATGATGATGGGGATTCTACTGCAACAAGAAGGCAGTAAACCTAATATGGAAAAAGCAGATGCTTATTTTAAGCGTGCGATTTCTTCAGAACCAGATAATGCACAAGCTCGTAATAATTACGGTACATATTTGTATCAAATGCAACGTTATAATGAAGCGATTGAGCAATTTACCCGTGCAGGTGCAACCTTAGGTTATGAACAGCGATTTCAATCGTTGGAAAACTTGGGGCGAATCTATTTAAAGTTAGGCGATGTTGCGAATGCTGAAAAAGCATTCAAACAAGCGCTACAAGCAAATCGTAATGCAACTATTTCAATGTTAGAGTTGGCAGAAATTTTCTATTTGCAACAAAATAATAGAGATGCATCGCAACTATACGAACAGTATGTTCGTAATGTGGGGCAAAAAAACCAAGGTGCACGTGCACTTTGGATTGGTATACGCATTGCTCGAGCGAGTGCGGATCAATTAGGAATGCAAGTGTTAGTGAATCAATTACGAGCATTATTTCCTGAGAGTCCAGAATATCAACGTTATTTGCAATTACAGTACAGTACTGAGGCCGTATGGAAATAAATCCAAATTCACATCAGCCAACTGGCTCAACCTCGCCATCGTCAACGTTAGGAAATATTCAACGTCCTGGTGAGTATTTGCGTCAAATTCGTATTGCACAAAAGAAAGAACTTGAAGAAATTGCAAGCGTATTGAATATGCCCGTTAAAACATTAACGGCATTAGAGCAAGATGACTATAAATCCTTGCCTGAAGCCACATTCATCAAAGGCTATTACCGTGCCTATGCAAAACTGCTCAATGCAGATGCCAGTGCCATTATCCAGCGTTTTGATGAAATCTATGCCAATGACACAGGTCTCAAGGCCAATCATGCCCTGAGCAACTCCCCAATCAAGACTATGGGCAAGCTTGCTGGATCGAAAAGTGTACGTAACCGTAAATGGTTGAAGCGTATTGCTATTTTAGCTGCTGTTTTAGTCTTAGCTTGGTTGGCATTGATGGCTGTACAAAATTGGACATCTAGCCACAAAGATGATGCTGAAGTTGAAGCGCCGAAAGCAAAAAGTTCTGATGTCGAAATTATACCGATGGGAACCACAACGAACGCAACTTCTGGCGATCAGTTAGTTTTGAACTTTAGTCGACCAACATCTGTGCATATTGTTGATGCAACAGGTAAAGTATTGGCAACAGGTCGTCAAGCATCTACATTAACTTTGAGTGGTGAATCACCATTCCAAATTCGTTTAGATGATGCAACAGCTGTATCCTTGACCTTGAATCAGGAGCAAATATCTTTGTCTCCATATACGGTTAATGGAAAAGCAGAATTCCGTTTGTCTCGTTAATGCCAAAGAGTAGAGCTATACGATGATTGTGAATCCAATTAAACGCCGTCCAACACGTAAAATTCGTGTTGGTTCAGTGTATGTCGGTGGTGATGCCCCGATTAGTGTTCAAAGTATGACCAATACTGAAACCTGTGATGTGGATGCAACTGTAGCGCAAATCCAGCGCTGTGCAGATGCCGGTGCGGATATCATGCGTGTTTCTGTTCCTTCAATGGAAGCGGCAGAAGCATTCGGTGCAATTCGTAAACGTGTTTCAGTACCATTGGTTGCAGATATTCATTTTGATCATCGTATTGCTTTAGCGGTTGCGGACTATGGCGCAGACTGTCTACGGATCAATCCAGGAAATATTGGTTCAGATCAGAAAGTACGTGAAGTCGTTGCTGCAGCAAAACATCATGGTATTTCGATTCGTATCGGTGTGAATGCAGGTTCTCTGGAAAAAGACTTACAAGTGAAATATGGTGAGCCGACAGGGCAGGCCTTACTTGAGTCAGCGATGCGTCATATCGATATTCTCGACCGTTTAGATTTCCATGAGTTCAAGGTCAGCGTTAAGGCATCGAATGTATTTTTAACGATGGATGCTTATCGTTTGCTGTCTCAACAGATAGATAATCCACTGCATCTTGGTGTGACTGAAGCAGGTATTTACCGTACTGGAACAGTCAAATCAGCAATTGCCTTGGGCGGACTGTTGATGGAAGGCATTGGCGATACCATGCGTATTTCGCTCGCGGCTGAACCTGAAGATGAAATTAAAATCGGTTTTGATATTTTAAAATCGTTGGGCTTACGCTCAAATGGGATTAACTTTATTGCTTGCCCAAGCTGCTCACGTCAGGAATTTAATGTGATTCAGGTGATGCAGGCTTTGGAAGAGCGCCTAGAAGATATCCGTACACCGATGGATTTATCTGTGATTGGATGTAAAGTGAATGGTCCTGGTGAAGCTAAAGAGGCGGATATCGGTATCGTTGGCGCATCACCGCGTTCACTAGTCTATCGTAATGGTGAAAAAAGTCATTTAATTGACACAAATCAGTTGGTTGATGAAATTGAAACAATGGTTCGTCAACGTGTTCAAGAGCTTGAAGAAGCTAAATCTAAAGAAATTATTCGTAGTTCATCATGAGTTCAATTGTCGCGATCAAAGGTTTTAATGACACCCTTCCAACACAAACTGCTGCTTGGAGAAGTCTGGAACAACAATTAGCATCTTTAATGGATGCCTATGGCTATCAACAAATCCGTTTACCGATCGTTGAACAAACTGGTTTGTTTAAGCGTGCAATTGGTGATGCAACCGATATCGTTGAAAAGGAAATGTATACCTTTTTTGATAAAGGTACACCACCTGAATCGCTGACTTTGCGTCCAGAAGGTACGGCTGGGTGTGTGCGTGCGATGTTGGAACATAACTTATTGCGTGGCGCAACACCGCGTGTTTGGTATGTGGGTCCAATGTTCCGCTATGAAAAGCCACAAAAAGGTCGCTATCGCCAGTTCCATCAATTTGGTGTTGAAACTTTTGGTGTAGCAACGCCAGATATTGATGCAGAAATCATTTTAATGACGGCTCGCCTATGGAAACGTATGGGTGTAGCAGCGAATGTTCGTCTAGAACTCAATACTTTAGGTGAGACGGATGAGCGTGCGGAATATCGTGCTGCTTTGGTTGAGTTTTTAAATCAGCACAAAGATGCATTAGATGAAGACTCACAACGCCGTTTAAGTACTAATCCATTACGTATTTTAGACTCTAAAATTGAATCGACGCAAAAGATTTTAGAAAATGCACCCAAGTTGCATGATTTCTTAAAAGAAGATTCGATTAATCATTTCCAACAGTTACAACAGTACCTCACTGATGCAGGCGTTGAGTTTGTAATTAACCAGAAGTTAGTACGTGGCTTGGACTACTACAACAAAACTGTATTTGAATGGACGACAACGATGTTGGGTTCACAAGGAACAGTTTGTGCTGGCGGTCGTTACGATGGCTTGGTGGGACAACTGAAAGGTAAAGCAGATCAATCTGTACCTGCGGTTGGTTTTGCAATGGGTATGGAGCGTTTACTGTTGTTGCTTGAGCAGGTTGAACAAGCCCAAGAAGTACGTGATTGTGAAGTTTTCTTATTGGCTGAGCCTGCATTTCAAGCTAAAGCTTTAGTATTAGCAGAGCAAATCCGTGACCAGTTAGAAGCAGCAAACAGCTCAATTCGTCTGAAAACAGGTTCACAAGGCAGTATGAAAAGCCAAATGAAAAAGGCTGATCAATCTGGTGCAATCTATGCAGTGATTTTGGGTGAGCGCGAGTGGGAATCACAACAGCTTTTGGTCAAAGAGCTAGCGACGGGTGAGCAGGCGCAGGTCGCTTTAACTGAGCTGACATCTTTTTTTATCGAAAAATTTAAACAATAAATTGCACAATATTTAGGGAAAGGACAATCACATGAGTTTAAGTGATGAAGAACAACTCGACCAATTAAAGTCTTTTGGCAAAAAATATGGTTCTGCCATGATTAGCGGGATTCTGATTGCCTTGATTGCCTTTTTCGGATGGGAATATTGGCAAAAGAAAAATTTAGCTGAGGCACAGAGTCAAACGGCGAAAGTACAAAAATTGATGGACGAAGCTAAGGCTGCATCAGGTCAACCAAATGCTTTCGCTACAGTATCTGAAGCAGCAGATAAAATTGTGAAAGATGATGCTGACTCGGTTCAGGCGATTCAAACCCAATTTATCTTGGCGAAGCTTGCTTATGATAAACAAGACTATGCTGCAGCTGAAAAAGCATTAAAGAAAGTTGAGAACTCAAAAGTTAAAGATGCAGGTTTGCTGCAAATTGTAAAAATACGTTTAGCGGATTCACAATTAGCACAAAAGAAATATGATGAGGCGCTGAAAACCTTATCAAACGTGACTGAACCAGCGTTTAAAGCAACTGCAGAAGAGTTACGTGGTGATATTTTTGTTGCAAAGAAAGATACTGCATCGGCGCAAAAAGCATATCAAAGTGCTTGGGATAGCCTCATTGAACGTAAACAAGAGCGTCAGCTTTTACAAATTAAACTCGAAAGCGTTGGTATTTTAGTAGATGATCCTGAAATTGAGCGCCCGATCTTAGATACCAAAGTGGATGAGTCTTAATGCAGAACAAACTAAAATTACCTTTGGCAATTGCAATTGCTTCAGCTTTATTAATTGGATGTTCAACCAATAAAGTAAAAGAAGTGAAACCGAATCCGTTGCCAAAAATTACGCAACAGCAAGGCTTAAATCTGGTCTTTTCTCAAAGTGTTTCGTCGACAAATGCAGCAGAAGCTTTACGCTTGCAGTTAGATACAGATAACGGTGTAATTTTTGCGATTGATCCAGATGGTCAGGTTTCTGCTTATAAAGCTAAGCAGCGTCTTTGGAAAAGTAAGGTTACTAAGCAAGAACTTACTGCTGGTGTAGAAGCAGGTGAGGGTATTGTCATTATTGGTAATCGTAAAGGTGAGTTATTTGCCTTAGATCAGGCTACTGGTAGCCAAAAATGGTCTGCCAAATTATCTGGTGCGATTTTGTCTCCTTCACTCATTCAATCGGGACGAGTTATTACGATTGCAAATGACGGGACTGTATTTGCGCATGATGCTGTTACTGGACAGCAAGTGTGGGCATATAAATTACCAAACGTTCAGTTTAGCTTACGTGGACAACCTGCACCCGTTCGTTTAGATGAACGTACAGTCGTTGTTGCATCCGCGAATGCTTATGTTTATGCATTGGATGTACTCAGTGGCGTGCCGCGTTTCCAACGTCGAGTTGCAGTAAGTGATGGTCGTTCGGATATTCAACGTTTGATTGATGTTGTCGGTGACCCAGTTGTTGCAGGTCAATATCTGGTAACAACCAGTTTCCAAGGGCAAGTTACAACTACTGATCTTACGACACAGCGTGTGGTGTGGAGTGAAGATGCAAGTAGTACGAATAGCGCTGAAGTTTCAGGTGATAAAGTTTTTGTCTCGACTGCAGATGGAAAATTGAAAGCTTATAATTTAGCGACAGGCGAACTTCTTTGGCAGAATGAGGAATTACTTAACCGTCAATTAAGTAATCCTGTGATGCTTGGACAGAACCTTGTGGTTGGCGATTTAGATGGAATTATTCATTTGATTGATCCAAACACAGGGAAGTTGATTGGTCGTGCGAAAACCAGTGGTGAAGTCCGTTCATTGCGTGTGATTGATAATCAGCTTTACGTTGCAACTCGAAAAGGTGCATTAAGCATTTGGCAGAATCGTTAATTTTGCCTTAGCTTGTGGTAAAATATTTAATTAGCAATTGCTAATAAAAGAATGATCGGGGTATTTGTTTGAACAAAACCCCGAATTTTTATTGTGATTATTTGATCACCAAAATCTTCCATACTGTTTCTGATACGATGTCATCAATGATGGCTCGTCTGAATTAAGGTTAATTTATGAAACCCGTTATTGCGCTTATTGGTCGTCCAAACGTCGGAAAATCAACGCTATTTAACCAAATCACTAAAAGTCGTGATGCTTTGGTTGCTGACTTCGCTGGTTTAACTCGTGACCGCAAATATGGCGATGCGGTGTATCAAAATAAATCATTCATCGTCGTTGATACTGGCGGTATTGGTGAGAATGAAGGCGGTATTGACTCATACATGGCGGAGCAGTCAAAAACTGCCATCCATGAAGCAGATATCATTGTTTTTGTTGTGGATGCACGTGCAGGTTTGTTGGCATCAGATGAACAGATTGCCCGTGAATTGCGTACACTAGGTAAGAAAGTTTATTTAGTTGCCAATAAGGTTGATGGTGTTCATGCAGAAGCCGCACTAGTTGAATTCTATAAACTTGGTATGGGAGAACCTATTCAAGTTGCGGCCAGCCATGGTCGTGGTGTGCAGCAAATGCTTGAGGAAGTATTAGCTGAAGTACCAGAAGATGAAAATCCTGAAGAACATAACAAAAATACAGGTTTGCGTTTGGCGATTATTGGTCGTCCAAACGTAGGTAAGTCAACTTTAGTCAACCGCTTGCTTGGCGAAGAGCGTGTAGTTGCATTTGACCAGCCCGGTACTACACGTGACTCAATTTATATTCCTTATGAGCGTGATGGTCGTCAATATACGTTGATTGATACTGCGGGCGTGCGTCGTAAAGGTAAAGTTGATGAAATGATTGAGAAGTTCTCAATCGTGAAAACATTACAAGCGATCAAAGATGCTCACGTGATTGTCGTTGTGCTTGATGCACGTGAAGGGGTCGTTGAGCAAGATCTACATTTAATTGGTTATGCATTAGAAGCTGGTCGTGCCATGGTGATCGCCATTAATAAATGGGACAACATGACTGAATATGATCGTAAGCAATGTAAGCTTGACGTTGATCGCCGTTTTGACTTTATTCCTTGGGCGAAAGTACATTTAATCTCGGCATTACATGGAACTGGTGTGGGTGATTTATACCCAACCATTCATCGTGCTTATGATTCATCACATTTGAAAGTGTCACCAGCAAAATTAACGCAGATTTTGAATGACGCGACTGACGCGCATCAACCACCAATGATTAGTGGTAAGCGTATTAAAATGCGTTATGCGCATATGGGCGGACAAAATCCACCTACAATCGTGATTCATGGTAACAAAGTAGATAAAACACCTGCTGATTACCGTCGTTATTTGGAAAACGTGTTCCGTAAAGTGTACAAGCTGGAAGGTACACCAGTACGTATTGATTTTAAAACCTCAGAAAACCCATTTGAAGGTCGCAAATCTCAAGTTGATGAGCGTGTTGCAGCACGTAAACGTCGTTATATACAGAAATTTAAAAAGGCTGAGAAAAAATTTAAGCGTTAAGCTGATTTTGCCGTTAAAACCCAAACATTGTTTTGGGTTTTTTTATGCTTTTAATGTGACTCATGAGATAAGTTGCTCATGCACTTGCGAATGAATTCTTAAGTTAGGCGATTAAACGAAATAAGCTTGATTATAATCTTCTAAGTTTTTATACAATCAGGTTTATATTGAACGATGTTTTGTTGAGTGAAGCTGATGGTGATACGTAAAATTGAAATACATATTCAAGCTTTGGCTTCACTTCTTGAGCGAGATAAAGCGGATTTCTCAGATTTTAGATCGTTTAATGATTATCAAAAACAACAGATTAAAGCCTATCGGGATCACCTTCTGGCAAATAAATTAAAGTGTTTAACGACTGATCTACAATTTTCAAAACATGAATACGGTAAGCCATTTTTAAGCTCTCATACCTTGGAATTTAATCATTCACATAGTCAAAAATACTATGCTTTGGCGATGAGCGAGCGTGTGAAAGAGATTGGTGTTGATGTGGAAGAGTTGGATCGGAAAGTTCGTTTTGATGCTTTGGCTCAACATGCCTTTCATCCTGAAGAATATCAAGCATGGTTGCAACAAGATCAAGACCCAGAGTATTGGCTCAGAGTATGGACGACTAAGGAAGCAATTCTAAAAGCATCAGGTTTTGGAATTAGACTGGATTTAAATAGTCTAAATACACAAGTTCATCCATCACATGATGGTGGAATGTGTACTCATCCTTTGATTGGAACATTTGCTTATCAAAATTTTGTTTTAAATCAGAAGATCGTGCTGACTATCGCATGGGGTGCAGAGCAGTCTTGTCGCGGTTTTCAATTTCCGCAGATTCAAATGATTCAATATTGATAAATGAAGAACGTACAACCCCGTGCTCTAATCTTAATCAAAAAAGCCAGCATTATGCTGGCTTTTTTGATTTGAATTTTACGATGATTTAGATTTAAGGAATTTCTTCTTCATCAAATTCAGGTTTAACTTGGACAATAAAATCTTGACGATTTAAACCACGCCATAAAGCAAATGCTGTACCAATATAAATAGATGAGTACGTACCAATAAAAATACCCACACACATTGCAATTGAGAACCAATGTAAACCATCACCTCCCCAGAACATCATGGCAAGAACCACAAGTAATAGCGTCATTGAGGTATGGATCGTACGGCGCAAGGTCTCTGTTAATGCGATATCTACAATTTCACGTGGTGTTGCTCCACGAATTTTACGGAAGTTCTCACGGATACGATCCGATACAACGATGTTATCGTTGAGTGAGAAACCCATTACCGCAAGTATTGCTGCAAGCACGGTTAAATCAAATTGCCATTGGAACAATGCAAACGTTCCGATGATAATTACGATATCGTGAAATAATGAGATTACGGCACCCATTGCAAGTTTAAACTCGAAACGAATGGTGACGTAGATCAGCATTAAGATCAAAGCAAGTGCAAGCGCACCTGCAGAGCGGATATAAAGCTCATTACCTACTTGACCGCCAACAGAGTCAACTTTATGAACTTCTGCTTGGTTATTTGGCAATTGGACTGCTTTAGTGATGGTATCGTTTAGATCTTCAACTTTAAGATCTTCTTGCACTGGCATACGTACAATCAGGTCTTTATTACTTCCTAATGTTTGTACAACGGCGTCTTTAAAGCCTGCTTTATCGAGTGCTTGAGCGACTTGAGCGGGTTGAACAGCTTCTTTGTAGTTGAGTTCAGCAGAGATACCTCCAGTGAAGTCCAAACCAAGATTCAGCCCCTTGGTGACGATAAAGAAAACGCTCGCAAGGGTAATCAAGATCGAGAAGATTGCAGCAGGTTTAGCAATCTTCATGAAAGGAATGATTTTTAGATCATCTGGGCGACCGTATTGTTTTGAGTCTTGTTGAGTCAGATCAGTCATGTGAATCTCCTTAAATACTCAACTTAGTCAAATTACGGCGTTTGCCATAAATGAGCTGGACGACAGCACGGGTCACAGTAATCGCCGTAAACATTGAACATACGATACCGATCATCAAGGTGACCGCAAAGCCTTTGATTGGACCTGTACCAATTGCGAACAAGATAAATGCCACGATGAAAGTGGTTAAGTTCGAGTCGAAAATGGTGTTATAGGCACGATCATAACCCGCGATAATGGCTTGTTTAGGGGAGGCGCCCCAAAGCATTTCTTCTCGTATACGTTCGCAGATCAGTACGTTGGCATCAACCGCCATACCAATACCAATGACGATCCCCGCGATACCTGGTAAGGTGAGGGAAGCACCAATCCATGACATAAAAGTTAAAATCATGGCAAGGTTGAACACCAAGGCAAAGTTTGCAATTAAGCCAAACAGGCGGAAGAAAACAACCATCCAAATTGCAACCAATAAGAAACCGATTTGAGTCGATAACACACCCTTATCAATATTCTCTTGACCAAGACTTGGACCAACAACACGCTCTTCTACAAAGTACATTGGTGCAGCTAAAGCACCTGCTCGAAGCATCAAGGCAAGTTCTGCCGCCTCTTGAGGTGAATCTAAGCCAGTGATACGGAATTGTGAGCCCAATACCGCTTGAATGGTTGCCGCATTGATGACCACAGATTCTGTATATGGTGTGCGTACTTCAGTTTGAGCACCCGTCTTAGGATCAGCAACATAAGAGATCTTTTGTTTATTTTCAATAAACAATACTGCCATACGTTTACCCACGGCATTACGTGTTGCATCTGCCATGAGCTTACCACCAGCGGTATCTAGGGTGATATTTACTTCAGCGCCGCCAGAATCTTGACTAAAACCAGAGCTTGCATTTTGAACACGCTCACCAGTCAAAATACGATTACGTTGTAAAAGAAGTTGACGACCGCTGTCCAGAGATTGATAAGCAAAAACCTCAGTACCCGGTGGAAGTGGTTGACCATTATATTTGCCAGTGTATTGATCAATATATTGATCATTACTGTCAGCAACTAAACGGAATTCTAAGTTCGCGGTACGACCTAATACACGTTTTGCTTCAGCAGTATCTTGAACACCCGGTAGCTCAACCACGATACGGTTACTACCTTGTGTTTGTACCAATGCTTCTGCTACACCAAGTTCGTTAATACGATTACGTAATGTAGTTAAGTTTTGGTTGACTGCATAAGACTGAATTTCTTGACGACGAGTATCTGTATAATTCAGTTTTAGAGTCGCGCCAGATGTCGTTGCAATGGCTTGTTGAGTAAACTCATTACTGTTACGACGTAAAAAATCTGCTGCGGCATCACGATCTGTATTGTCAGCAAATTGGATCGTAATGGTGTTATTACTTAAAGCAAGGTTATTAAATTTAATTTTGTTGTCACGAAATTGACGACGCAAATCAGTCGCAGATGTTTCCATACGCTGACCAATCGCTTTATCCATGTCGACTTCAAGCAAGAAATGTACACCGCCACGTAAGTCCAAACCGAGTTTCATCGGTTTAGCCCCAATCTTTCGCAACCATTCTGGTGTTGTTGGTGCAAGGTTGAGTGCAACCACATAGTCATCACCTAAATCACGGCGCAACACTTCTTTGGCTTTTAACTGTGCTTCTGAAGAGTTTAATCGTAATAATGCCGCATTATTGGTGAAGCTATTGTCGTGACTGCTAATGTTGGCAGTTTTTAAAATCTGCTCCGCTTTTTGCACAATGGTTTGATCTATTTTTGTGCCTGCTTTAGCGCCTGAAATTTGGACAGCAGGTTCATCTGGATACAAACTAGGAAGTGCATATAACGTACTGATCACAAGTACCACAAGGATCAGTAAATATTTCCATGCAGGGTAACGCATTCGCTTTCTTCTTAAATGAAAAAGTCGTGCTGAGGCACGACTATCTTATGATTAAAGGTTATTTAGTGTGCCTTCAGGTAATACTGAAATGACACTCGCACGTTGAATTTTTACATCGACACCACGGCTGAGTTCAACTACTGCAAAGTCACCATCAAGTTTGGTGATTTTTCCCATCAAACCGCCTGCAAATACGATTTCACTACCCACACCTAAGCTTTCGATTAAAGAACGATGCTCTTTAGCACGTTTTGCTTGAGGTCTCCAAATCAGGAAGTAGAAGATCCCAATAAATACAGCAATCATCAACAAGTTTGCCATCAGGCTAGGGCCTTGTGCAGCCGCTGGAGCAGCGTGAGCAGTAGAAATTAAAAAGCTCATTTCGATTTCCTAAAATTAAAAAGTCAAAAATTAATAATAAAATTCCAATTCATTTTGCAATGTACCTTGTCTTGCGGTCAGGCGCAAATCTTGATGCAATTCATTCACATTAGTCTTCAGGACAAGCGGGAACTTCTAGACCACGACGTGCATAAAAGTCCTGAACATATTCGTCAAATGTGCCGTTATCCAATGCATCACGCATCCCTTGTGTCAGTCTTTGGTAATAACGCAAGTTATGAATGGTGCCGAGCATAGATGCCAACATTTCTCCGCATTTCTCTAAATGATATAAATAGGCACGGGTGAAGTTTTTACAAGTGTAACAATCACAATGCGGATCTAAAGGTCCTTTATCATGACGATATTTACTATTACGAATTCTTACCAGACCATCAGTGACAAAATAATGACCATTACGTGCATTACGGGTTGGCATGACGCAGTCGAACATATCGACACCACGGCGAACGGCTTCAACGATGTCTTCTGGTTTACCAACACCCATCAAATAACGTGGTTTGTCCTGTGGCATTTTGTTTGGTAAATAATCAAGCACCTTGATCATTTCTTCTTTTGGTTCACCAACTGATAAACCACCAATTGCATAACCATCAAAGCCAACTTCTAATAAACCTTTAAGTGATTCATCACGAAGATCTTCATACATACCGCCTTGAATAATACCGAATAAGGCATTTTTATTCTTAAGCTCATCATGGTGGTGGGTTTTACAGCGTTTAGCCCAACGCAAAGACAGTTGCAAAGATTTTTGAGCTTCTTCATGTGTTGCAGGGTAAGGAGTACATTCATCAAAGATCATCACAATATCTGAATTCAGTACATGTTGGATCTCCATTGAAATTTCTGGAGACAAAAACACCTTTGAACCGTCAATAGGAGAACGGAAAGTTACACCTTCTTCTTTGATTTTGCGCATTGCGCCTAAGCTAAATACTTGGAAACCACCTGAGTCGGTCAAAATTGGTTTATCCCATTGGATAAACTCATGTAGACCCCCGTGCTCTTTAATCACTTCCAAGCCTGGACGTAAATATAAATGGAAGGTGTTACCTAAAATAATCTGTGCCTGAATTTCTTCAATGTCACGAGGTAACATGCCTTTCACTGTACCGTAAGTACCCACGGGCATAAATACAGGTGTTTCAACCACACCATGCTCTAACGTAAGTCGACCACGACGGGCACGTCCCGACTGACCTAATTTTTCAAATTTCATGACACATCCATCAAGGCGAAAAAACAGTTCGCTGATCAAAAGCGGCTATTTTCCTTGATTATGGCGTGTAGTTCTACTACTAAATGTAGCGTAAGTTAAAAAATAAAAAAGCCAATCAAGATAAAGCTTAGATTGACTTGTATTCAAGTAAAAATAAATTTTAAAAATTTGGTTTATAGTCAAAATTTTCAGTTGCAAGATTATCCTTAAACGGGCGAATGGCTTTCTTGGATAAGGTGAGAGTATTGATCAGGTTGTTGGGGAACACCTCGATCTGGTTATTAAACAACTCTACGTTACGGTTGAATATCGTGATTGCCGCACCTACATTCTCGTTTTGTTCCTGAATGTCATCCATCATCTTGCTATAAAGTGCATCAGCTTTCAGTTCAGGATAATTTTCCACTACCACATTCAAACTACGAATCAGTTCCTTACTCATTTTCTCAATCTGTTGTAATTGAGAAATATCGGTATCATTGACATTCAGATTCAGAATTTGTTGGCGTAATTCAGTCACTTTTTCCAAAGTTGATTTTTCAAACTGAGTATATCGATCTAATGTTGCTTCCAATGCTTCTAAAGTCTTTACTTTTTGACGCTCAAAGTTGGCAACTTCTGACCATGCCCGTTTGGTGGCATTAAAATACCGTACGATGTTGTTGCGAATAGAAACGCCCCATACGATCAGCACCACAAAAATCCCCAAAAAAATCAGTAAACCAGTCATCGTCATTCCCCTTATTGTTATGGCTAAATGATTAGCTAATTAAATTCAGCATGAGCTGTTGAAACTTTTGATATTGCGGCATGGTCATGGTACGTAAATGTCCACGTAATGCTGAAATATCATGGATTTCACTACGTTTACTGGCGGTTTGGAAAAGGTTTTGTTCGCCGAGGTAACACAAAATTTGCTCTTCATGATGATAAATTAAATCACCAGTAAAATGTTGAAAAAAATCATGTAGCTTTAAGGTCAAACTTGGACTAATTTCTTTTGCTAATTGATGTTGATCGACCCCAAAAATATTTAGCTCTTGGTTAATTAAAATATCGCTGCTTTGCCATGAACTTGTATATGGTTCAAAAAAACGAGAACGTTTATTGCTGACCGCTATTCCTGAAACAGGCATTTGAAAAATAAAAGCGCCCCATAGATCTTTGTGAATTTCTTTGGCAATTTTCTGATTGCTATTTTCTTCCTGAAAAATGGGGAGTTCACTGACATAGTGATATTGAAACAATAAAACCTGATGTTCAGTCGTACCATCATGCCATGTAGTTGAAGCATATTGGGTGATTTCGTTAGATTCAGTGCCACGATTAAATAATGGGAAAAATTGCTTCAATCTACTGATCACCAATAATGGCTGTGCTTGAATGGGTAAATAAGCGGGTAGCTGTTGAAATTGCAGACCATAACGTAAGACGGTCATGCGTTGTTCAAGATATGTAATGACCTGTGTGAGTGGCTCTTTCGGCTCATACAGTAAATACGCTAAAAAACCAGTCAAAAAGGCAGCGAGAAGGCTAAAGATATACTGAATATGTGGGTGAAAAAAATAGCCAAATACTAATGTGCAGACGCTCACAATGCCTAAAATAAAAGGCAATACATTAAAAAAGCATAAGCTATGATCATCACGCCACGGATGTAAAGCATCCAGCAAATCTTGATCACTATGTGCTTTTTGTCCTATATCCCAAAGCCGAGCAATATTGCGGAAAACCTGCGCATTTTTTTTACGTCTTATATGTAGAGCTTCTTGGACGGTGTCGATCGGCATGGAGAGGATCAATTCATTGTAATACGACTAAGATCGTTTAATTATGCTTTAACTTTCATAAACTAAGAAGGGGCATGTGAATCTAATTATTTTTTATCCCAAAATAAATTACCTATCATTCAATTTATTTTTACGAGGCAATAGGCTAAACCTTGATTTAGCCTATCTTTATATTTTTTAAGTTTCTAGTTTATCAACCAGCATCGCATCGCCATAACTAAAGAAACGATAGCGCTGTTCAACTGCATGTTGATAGGCCGCTAAAATATTCTCTCGATTCGATAAGGCTGAAACCAGCATCAACAAGGTGGATTCTGGTAAATGGAAATTGGTGATCAGTCGATCCACGATACAGAATTGATAACCTGGATAGATAAAGATTTGCGTATCACCTGTCCAAGCGGCAATCTGACCTTGATTGGCTTGTGCTGCACTCTCTAAGGCACGAGTCGCAGTCGTTCCAACAGCAATGACTTTATTACCACGAGCTTTGGTTTCCAAAATCAGGTCAATGGTCGCCTGTGGTACGTCACACCATTCACTGTGCATAATGTGGTTGGTAATGTCTGTGGTCCGCACAGGCATAAATGTACCTGCACCGACATGCAGGGTCACAAAGGTTTTTTGCACGCCTTTGGCTGCTAGTTGTTCCAATAGGCCTTGATCGAAATGCAGGCTTGCGGTTGGGGCAGCCACGCTGGCTATTTTTTCAGGGTCGTGAAATACCGTTTGATAACGTTCGGTATCAATTTCTTCTGCTTCACGGTTGAAATAAGGAGGGATTGGTAACTGACCGTATTGATCCAGTACTGACAAAATTGGTTGTGAAAACTTAACAATAAACAGGTTTTCATGACGACCCTGTACTGTAACAGGAATAGCATCTTCGCCAATATAGAGTTCTGCGCCTGCTTTAGGTGAGTTGCTTGACTTAATGTGGCAGTGGGCGGTGTGGGTATCCAGCATCCGTTCAACCAGCACTTCAATTGCACCGCCTGTGGCACGTTTTCCTTTTAAACGTGCTTTCATGACTTTGGTGTCATTCAGCACCAGTAAATCACCATCTTCCAGTAAATCCAGAATATCGGTAAAGACATGATCATGGTACTGACCCTGCACATCAATATGCAGTAGGCGTGAGGCACTACGGCTTTCTAGTGGGTAACGGGCAATCAGTTCATCAGGAAGGTCAAACGAAAAGTCAGAGAGTTGCATAGATTTCTTTTCCACATCGAATCAGAACAGCATCTTTCTAAGGTTTATCCCTAAAATAAAAAACCCCAAACTTTTAATGCCAGTTTGGGGTTTTTGAAATCTTGGTCCCGAGGGTCGGACTCGAACCGACACGTCATCTCTGACAGCGGATTTTGAGTCCGCCGCGTCTACCAATTTCACCACCTCGGGAAGAGTGCGATGCTTTGTGTTGCGTATAATAGCCTTTTTAAAACAGTTGTCAATCATGCCTGCTGATCAATTGTTTAGTTTTAGAGCAATTTGTAGATTTTTTTATGTGTTTTTATAAAAATGTACAGAAACAGCGAAATTTCTTGTTTTATAATCAGAAATAAAATTTTGTTGAAAAATCACGTTTTGTTGCGAATTGATCGAATCAATAATTGCCTTTTATGTTAAAATTTGTTAATAGTGGGTGGTGATTTTCTCATTTTTTTTTAAATAAAACCTACATACATGTCATAACGATAATATTCGAGAGGCGAGCATGGCGATTCAACTATTAGAATTACATCAGGCTGATAAGTTAAGTGCTTGTAAAATTTCTCTTTCTTTAGGTGTAACTTCAGAACAGAACTTGCTTGAGCAATTTTTGCAGTTTAACCGAAACCTGATGCAGGCCAATACCGCATTGCTTATTTTTCATCAGGAACCTTATCTTTGGCATCGTTGCCCTGAAAAATTAAAAGTGATTGATTCTTCAAAAATTACCAAGAGCTTAAATACCTTATTTGTGAATGATGACCTGATTGACCGTAAACATCCACAATATCCAACATTGCTGGCTTTTTTGGCTTCACTTAAGCGAAAAGCACAAACTGCGATCGCCCTGCAACTCAGACATCCCAATCAGACCGCCTTGGGTTATGTGATTTTATTCGATGAAGTGGCTCAGGAATTTACTGACTTACAAAAACAATTGTTGCAGGCCCATTGCGTCAGCTTCATGCAGCAACTGGAATTGAAGCTTAACCATGATGAGCTAAAGGAATTATACCAACAGGAAGCGGCGCTTAATTTTAGTAAAACCAAGTTCTTCTCCATTATTTCCCATGACCTTCGTGCGCCATTTCATGGCTTGCTGGGTTTTTCCGAGATTTTGGCAAAAGAGCGTGACACACTGGATGAGGCAAGTGTCCAAAATATTGCTGACTATCTTTATGATACTGCCCAGTCGACTTATAACCTGCTAGAAAGTTTATTAAATTGGTCAATGGCCGAGGGCGGACGCTTTAACGCCTATCCTATTGAATTTAAGTTAAGACAAGTGACCACCATTGTCACGGATATTTTAAGGACACTTGCAGTCAAGAAAAATATCAATCTGATCAATGATGTGCCAGAACATATCAAGGCCTATGCTGATATGAATATGGTTACTTCCCTGATTCAGAATCTGGTGTCGAATGCCTTGAAATTTACCGATATAGATGGTTTAGGCGTGGTGTCGATTCGCGCGGAAAAGCAGGGCCACCATGTTGCCATTTATATTCAGGATACAGGTTTAGGCATGACAGATGAGCAAATGGCAGAGTTGTTCCATCCTCGCTTAACCGTCAGTTTAAAAGGTACGGCAGGTGAAAAGGGTGCAGGTTTAGGCTTGACCCTGTGTAAGCGTTTTGTGGATTTAAATCATGGCGAAATTAGCGTCAGCTCGAAAGAAGGTGAGGGAACCACCTTTAAGGTGCTATTGCCAGCCGCAAGTGAGCACATTGATGAGTGTGTTGAACAACCGAAAACCAAAGCAAAATTAGCCTAAACAGATTTTAAAGATAAGCTTGTAACTGATATAAATGATCTAAGATGACATGACATTAGTCGAGCTTTTTGATATGAATGTGGAACAGCGACAAAAAACTCTGGTTGCAAGCCAATATGCTGAGCAAGTTTTAAATTTATACCAGACACAATTAGAACAAGACTACTTGGAAGATCAATTTCTTGATTCGCTTTCAACTGAAAGTATCCATCAGAAAGTCCAGCATGCTGTCATAGATTTAACTGATGAGCAGGCCTGGATGAAAGCCTTGCGTATTCTACGTGCCAGGCTGATGTTTCGCTGGATTTGGCAGGATGCCAATCAACTCACCAATGTCGTTACCCTGACCCGTGAACTTTCTGATTTTGCCGATGCCAGTATTTGTGCTGCAAAAGCTTTTGCATTGCCACCGCTCTTAGCCAAACATGGCGAACCGATTGGTTATTCAGGTCATTTACAAGATTTGATCGTGATTGGCATGGGGAAACTTGGTGCACAAGAACTTAACCTTTCTAGCGATATTGATCTCATTTTTGCCTTCGATGAACAGGGAGAAACCAATGGTCGTAAATGTATTGATGTACAGCAGTTCTGCATTCTATGGGGGCAGAAGCTGATTTATCTGCTTGATCATATTACTGCAGATGGTTTTGTATTCCGTGTCGATATGCGCTTACGTCCGTGGGGCGATGGTTCAGCCTTGGCGATTAGCCACAGCGGGTTAGAAAAATATTTAAGTCAGCATGGGCGTGAATGGGAACGCTATGCTTGGATTAAAGCACGTGTGATTACAGGTGAGAAAGCTGGCGCAGAACTCATGGAGATGTCGCGTCCATTCGTTTTTCGCCGTTATGTCGATTATTCTGCTTTCGCTGCGATGCGTGAAATGAAAGCGATGATTGAACGTGAAGTCATGCGTCGTAATATTGAAGATGATATTAAATTGGGCGCAGGTGGTATCCGTGAAATTGAATTTATTGTTCAAGTTTTTCAGTTAATTTACGGAGGCTCGAAACGTGAATTACAAGATCGTCAATGTTTGGTAAGTCTACATCATTTGGGAAATGCTGAATTACTTGATCAACGGGCTGTAATTGATCTCGAAGATGCTTATTTATTTCTAAGACGGATTGAGCACGCGATTCAAGCACTCAATGACCAGCAAACCCAATCTCTGCCGACTGAACCTGAATTAAGACAGCGCATGTTAGATACGTTAGGATTTAACGATTGGTCTGCTTTCTTAGCGGTTTTGAATCAAAAACGCGACAAAGTTAAAGTTCAGTTTAAACAGCTTATTCAGGAAAAAGAATTTGTTGAGCCTGTAGATGACTTTGTTCAGCTTGAGCAAAAACTGAATACTGTATTAGATGATGGTGCAAAGAATCTAATTCAAAACTTTTGGCATGGACAAGCACTAAAAAAAATTCCCGCGAGTGCTTTAGAGCGCTTAAAGAAATTCTGGCCGCATTTGATCGAGGCAATCTTACAGTCACCGCAACCACAGGTTGCCTTGTTGCGATTAATGCCTTTGGTTGAATCTGTACTTCGCCGTACCGTGTATTTGGTCATGCTCATGGAAAGTCGTGGTGCTTTACAACGATTGGTCAAAATGGCGACGGTCAGTCCGTGGATTTGTGAAGAGTTAGCGCAATACCCCGTTCTATTAGATGAATTTCTTTCTATGGATTTTGGTTTGCCGCAGCGTAAAGATCTAGAAGATTCACTACGTCAACAATTATTGCGTATTGAGATTGATCAAGTTGAAGATCAAATGCGGGTCTTACGTCTATTTAAAAAGAGCAATGTTTTAACTGTTGCTGCAAGTGATGTCTTGGCAGAAAGCCCATTAATGAAAGTGTCCGATGCATTGACTGATATTGCTGAAGTTAGCGTCCAAGCGACTCTTAATTTAGCTTATGAAGCGGTTGCCGAGCGACATGGCTATCCTTTGGGGAATAATGGTCAGCGCTGTAGTTTAGACAACAAAGGCTTTGCCGTGATTGGATATGGCAAGCTTGGTGGAATTGAATTGGGTTATGGTTCAGACCTAGATCTGGTTTTTATCCATGCTTTTGAAGAACATAGTGAAACTGATGGTCGTAAGGATATTAGTGGGGCTGAATTTGCAATTCGTGTGGCACAAAAGTTTATGTCTTTAATGACGACGCAAACCTTAGATGGGCGTGTTTATGAAATTGATACCCGTTTACGTCCATCGGGTGAGGCGGGGATGTTAGTCACCAGCTTAAAAGCGTATGAGCAATATCAACAAAAAAGTGCGTGGCTTTGGGAACATCAAGCTTTAGTGCGCGCCCGTTCGATTGCGGGTGATTTCAATTTGTGTCAGCTATTTGAGCAGATTCGTTGTCAGATTTTGACTCAAAAACGAGATGAAAATGTCGTGCGTGAAGAAGTATTGAAAATGCGTCAAAAAATGAAAGACCATTTGGGATCGTCTTCTGAACAAAAAAAACATGGCATTTTTCATTTAAAACAGGATGCAGGTGGTATCGTTGACATCGAATTTATGGCACAGTATGCAGTGCTTGCATGGGGCGGGACGAATCCAGATCTTGCCCATTATTCTGATAACGTAAGAATTCTTGAAGATGCTGCTCGAGCAGGCTGCTTATCCAGTGAAGATGCCACAGCACTCATCCATGCTTATCTCCGTGAACGAGCTGAGAGCCACCGTTTAGCGCTTGCAAATCAATCTATGCAAGTCAATGCTGCGGATTGGCACGATACCCGAGAGATCGTTTGCAAGTTATGGCAAAGGTTAATTGATCCAACTGCAATAGCATTGGAAAGTGAATGATTGTGTAAAAATTTGGAGTATGTGCCATGAATTTGGCTGATCGTGATGGTTTTATTTGGCAAGATGGAAAATTAGTTGATTGGCGTGATGCAAAAATTCACGTCTTAACACACACATTACATTACAGTATGGGTGTTTTTGAAGGCGTCCGTGCTTATGAAACCCCAAATGGTACAGCAATCTTCCGTTTGCAAGATCACACTAAACGCTTATTAAATTCAGCAAAAATTTATCAAATGAATGTACCATTTGATCAAGCGACTTTAGAGCAGGCGCAGATTGATGTTGTGCGTGAAAATAAATTGGTTTCAGCTTATTTGCGTCCTCTCATTTGGATTGGCTCTGAGAAACTAGGAATTGCTGCAACAGACAATACCATCCATGCTGCTGTAGCAGCTTGGTCATGGGGTGCATACCTTGGTGAAGAAGCGATGGCACGTGGTATTCGTGTTAAAACATCATCATTTACGCACCACCATCCAAACGTGACGATGTGTAAAGCAAAAGCATGTGGTAACTATACCGTATCGATTTTGGCACACCAAGAAGTTGCACGTTCAGGTTATGACGAAGCAATGTTGCTTGATCCTCAAGGCTTTGTTTGTCAAGGTGCAGGTGAAAACGTATTCTTAATCAAAGATGGTGTTTTACATACACCTGACTTGGCAGGTGGTGCGTTAGAAGGGATTACCCGTCAAACCGTAATTACCATTGCCAAAGACCTTGGTTATGAAGTGGTTGAGCGTCGTATCACACGTGATGAGTTTTACATCGCTGATGAAGCATTCTTTACCGGTACTGCTGCGGAAGTAACGCCAATTCGTGAATATGATGACCGTGAAATCGGTTGTGGTTCACGTGGCCCGATTACCACTGTTATTCAAAAAACTTTCTTTGATGCAGTACAAGGTCGTAACGATAAATATGCACATTGGTTGACTTATGTAAAATAAGATCAAACCAGATCAATTAAGCGAAGCTCAGGCTTCGCTTTTTTTATTGCTGAGCTGTCAATAGATTGCAACTAAATCATCATCAATCTTTCATTTAATTTGATTACGGTAAACTTTAAGTGCAATTAAAACAATAGAGAAGCAATGAAAATTACTGTTGTAGGTGCAGGTTATGTTGGCTTATCCAATGCTTTATTATTTTCAAAACAACATGATGTGATGGTCTACGATATTGATAAAACACGCGTAAAGAACATTAATCAGCGCGTATCTCCGATGAGTGATACCTGTATTCAAAACTATTTATCTGAGTCTAATATTGAAGCGACTTGTGACCAAGAGCTGGCTTATCAACAGGCTAAACTGATTATTATCGCAACCCCCACCAACTATAATCCTGAAACAAACTATTTCGATACATCGAGTATTGAAAACGTTATTCATAGTATTCAAAAAATAAATCCTAAAGCGTTGATGTTGATCAAATCTACAGTTCCAGTTGGCTATACCAAGGAACTTTCTAAAAAACTTGCGTTAAATAATCTTATTTTTTCTCCTGAATTTCTAAGAGAGGGGCAAGCTTTACAAGATAATTTATACCCGTCACGGATTATTGTGGGGGAAAAGTCAAAGCGAGCTGAGAAAATTGCCAAGCTTTATTTGAAAGCAACCATAAAAAAAGATGCGGTATTGTTATGTGTTGACTCAACGGAAGCAGAAGCAATTAAGCTGTTTTCAAATACATATTTGGCGATGCGAGTTGGTTTTTTTAATGAGTTGGATACCTATTGTCTAAAAAACAAATTGAGTGCTTTAGATATAATTAAAGGGGTGGGATTAGATCAACGCATCGGTGATCACTACAATAATCCTTCTTTTGGTTATGGAGGTTATTGCTTGCCTAAAGATACCAAACAGCTTTTAGCTAATTATGATGATACTCCTCAAGAACTGATTTCAGCGATCATTCGCTCTAACCAGACTCGTAAGCAAGTGATTATTGAAGATATACTGAGTCGAAATGTCACTTGTGTTGGTATTTATCGATTAACCATGAAAGCCGACTCAGATAATTTTAGAGAGTCAGCTGTACATGATGTGCTGAGTGGTTTGGCGGATGCAGGAATCCAAATCGTGATCTATGAACCCACATTGGGTGTGAAAGCGTACCTTGGTCATCCTTTGGTATCGAGTCTACACAAATTTAAAGCAATCTCTGATTTGATTATTGTCAATCGTATGGTGCCGATGTTTAGTGACGTGATGGAAAAAATATATACACGAGATTTATTTGGGATAAATTAGCGCTTAAATGATTAAACAAAACTATAAACAATCCTCCTAGTTTGGTGAATTAATAATAATTTTTTTGATAACGCCTATGCTAAGATAGCCCAATATTCAGTGCATATTGTTTTAAAACGCTTGGTACGAAAATCGCAACGCGAAAATAATATCTAAGGCATTAAGGTTATCAGATGGCAGACATTCAACAAGATTCAGCAACTCATGAAGACAATATTATTTTGTGCATGAAATGGGGAACGAAGTACGGTCCAGAATATGTTAATCGTCTGTATAACATGGTCAAACGTCATCTGACTTTACCCTTTAAAATGGTTTGTTTGACGGATCGTACAGAAGGTATTGATCCGAATGTACAATGCTTTCCAATCCCTCCATTAGATCTGCCAGCAGGTAGTCCTGAACGTGGTTGGAACAAACTTTCTACTTTCGAGCCAGATTTATATGGTCTAAAAGGCAATGCTTTATTCTTAGATCTTGATGTTGTGATTGTGGATAATATTGACTGCTTTTTTCAGGAGAAAGGTGAATTTTTAATTATCCACGATTGGAAAAGACCTTGGCGTATAACGGGCAATAGTTCTGTATATCGTTTTAAATTGGGCGGATTTCCTGAAATCTTGCCTTATTTCCGTGAAAACTTTGATGAGATTCGTCAAAAATTTCGTAATGAACAAGCTTATTTATCATGGTTCGTTGATGCACATGGAACTTTGAGTTATTGGAACGAAGATTGGTGTAAAAGTTATAAATATCATTGTTTACAAAAGATTCCATTAGCATATGTGAAGCCGCCAGTAAAACCGAAAGGTGCAAAAATTATTATTTTCCATGGCGAAATTAATCCGCCTGATGCCGTAAATGGTGGTGGTGGTAAATGGTATCGTTATGTATTGCCATCAGATTGGATCAAGGATGCTTGGCAGTAAATCTGTATTTATGGAAGGTTTTGATTTATGAATCAGGGTTTACATCCGCTTGATATCGTCATCGCATGGGTCGATGGGAATGATATTTCTCTGAAAAATAAACGCCGTCAATTTATGAATCAAAACGAACCATCAAATGCTTTGGATGACACTCGTTTTGCAAGCAACGATGAAATCTATTTTTGCATCGCCTCAATTCTTAAGTATGTTCCATATGCAGGCACGATTTATCTCGTGACGGATCAGCAAACACCTTTGTGGTTAGACCAATTTTCCCAGCAAGGTTTATGTCCTGCTGAAAAAATAAAAATCGTTGATCATCAAGAATTATTTCGTGGATATGAGTTTGCTTTACCGACATTCAATTCATTAAGTATTGAAAGTATGTTGTGGAATATTGAAGGGATTTCAAATCATTTTATTTATTTGAATGATGATTTCTTTTTCAATCAACAGTCTGATTTAAGTGATTTTCTTATTGATGGTCAGATGGTGATATATGGACATTGGCAAGCAACACTCATCAAGAAAATGAAATATATTTTCCGAAAATTCTTACAGCAGAATTTTGGAAAGGTAGCTGAAGCGAAATATTCAACGGCTCAAATGTTGAGTGCAGATCGCGTGGGAATGACCAGATATTACGAAATTCATCATCGCCCTCATATTCTCAGTCGTGATTTGCTCAGTACTTACTTTAAGAATAATAAAGAGCTTTTAGAGCAGCAAATTCAGTTCAAATTTAGGAACATTGATCAACTGTTACCAGTAGGATTGTCTAATCATTTAGCAATTCAATCTGATCAAGCCATTTTAAAAGATGATATTGATATTGCTTATTTAAAAGATGGTCGTGATTTGGAAAAATTTATATTAGCTTTATCTAATTCTGAGATTAAATTTGGCTGTATACAAAGTCTAGATCAATTGGAATCATTAGCTGAAGGACGCATCCGAGCCGTACTGATTCAAAAATTTACAGGGTTTTTACCCAGCCAAATTCAACCGACTACTGTGGTCTAAACGAAGGAAAGCAAATGAAAGTTGTGACTTATCTTATTAATTTAGACGGCAGTGATCAACGTTTAGCAAGTGCGACAGCTCAGCTCAATCAAGCGGGATGGGATTTTAGCCGATTCTCTGCTTATGATGGGCGAGGTAAAGCCTTATCTGAATTTGAAAACTATGATGATCTTGCTGCTCAGAAAATATTAGGGCGTAGTTTAATCAATTCTGAGTTGGGTTGTTATCTAAGTCACTACGGTTGTGCTGAAAAATTTCTAGAAACGGATGCTGATTATTTAGTTGTCTTAGAAGATGACATTGAAGTGTTGCCTAACTTTAAACAGAATCTTGAATCTTTATTAAGTTATTTAGATCAACATAAAGAGTTGGATTGGTATACCGTTAATATTGCTGCTAAAAAGAAAAAATTAGCAAAAGACATTGTTGAGTTTGATCATTATTCCTTGTGGCATGCATATTATTTCCCAATACGTGGTGTAGGCTTGGTTTGGTCTCGAAAAGGAGCTGAACAGTTTGTACAACTGGGTAAAATCATGACCGTTCCAGTCGATATTTTCTTCCAAAGTTGGTTAAGTAAAACAGGAAAAGGGCTTGGCGTTTGGCAGCCATTTGTGCAGCCAGCAGGTCTGGATAGTGATATTTTAGGTACTGTTGCTGCTCAAGGTATCAAACGGAAGCAACTTGAGAATCGAAGTGCTTCTCATGGATTTAAGAAGCAGAAGCGTATGTGGCGTGATCGCTTTTATGCAATTAAACATTTAATGTCTTGAGTCCTAGTTATAGACTGTAATAAATAATTTTCTTTATTTTGTTGAGTACATTTTATGAAGTTTTTTAAGAAGCTCTTCTATCTTTTGAAATTTTATACAATGTATTCAAACCAAAAAAGAGAAATAAATGAGTCAATAGATAACTACGCGGACCTGATCGTTCTCAATCCTGGTCAGCAAAATGCGGTTGTTCCCAAAATTATCTGGATGTATTGGGAAGGCTCACTCCCTGAGTTTGTGCAGAAGTGCGTTGATAATATAAAAAAGAACAATCCAAACTATGTTGTAAACTTTCTAACACCTAATAATGTCAAAGAGTTTTGTGATATTGATTATGGTCGTTTAAAGCATGCGACACCACAACAGAAAGCTGATCTCATTCGATTTGAATTAATTTATCAACACGGTGGGATATGGTTAGATGCCAGTACAATTGTTTATGAAAATCTAGATTGGATTGAAAAGTTAGTTGCTCAACATCAAACTAACAGTTTTGCCTACTATCGAAAGAAAAATACTACTTGCTCAGACTTTCCTGTTTTAGAGAATTGGTTATTGGCAAGTTCTGCCAAAAATATGTTTTTTAAGTCTTGGTTTGAGGAGTTATTTAAAGCTATAGAATTAACACCAAAGGTTTATATTCAGCAGATTAAAGAAAATAACGAAAATTATCAGGACTATTTTCAAGAGATAGGTCGTTTAGAATATTTAGTTGCTTATGTTGCCTGCCAAAAAATTATGCGTACCACTTTACCGAGCATGACCTTGATTAACTGTGATCGGAATGCTTTTTTCTATCAAGTAAAAAATAAATGGATGAAAGAAAAAGTGTTGATTGATCTTGCCCTCAATTATCCGCCAGTTGAAAAGCCTAAACTGATCAAACTGGCAGGAAAAGAAAGGGGAATATTAAGTCGTTATTACAGTAAAAAAATGTATTTTAACGACTCGTTTATTGATTTTTTTTAACAATGGGTTAAAAGAGTTCTAATGAAAGTCTAATTAAAAGGCATTAGAATATAGATGATACAAGAGATTCTGATCCTATGAAAAAAATTGTAATTAGCTTGTCCACAGCACATGAACGTAGAGCTCATATTTTTAATGAATTCAGTAAAAAAAGTATAGATTTTGAGTTTTTTGATGCTTTGACACCAGAGCCTGCGGCATTATTTGCTAAAGAACTAAATTTAAAAGTCGATGAGCGTTCTTTGACAAAAGGTGAAGTTGCTTGTTTCATGAGTCATGTTTTCTTGTGGAAGAAAATGATTGCCGAGAATATTTCACATATGGCGATTTTTGAAGATGATATTTATCTAGGTGAGAATGTTAAAGTATTTCTTAATGATGTTTCTTGGATTGCTGCTGATTGGCACCTTATTAAAATTGAAGAATTTACTCCAAAGGTAGTATTAGGAGAAAAGTTGTTTAGATCAAGTGATTACCCAGAAAGATCACTCTATAACCTTAAGAGTAAGAATTTAGGTACAGCGGGTTATATTATTTCGTTATATGGTGCTAAAAAATTAATTGATTATATCCAGTCTTTGGATAAATTAATTGCATTAGATCACTTGATGTTTGAACAGCTACTTCACGATAATGTCTTAGTTGTATGTCAAATGAAACCAGCACTATGTATTCAGGATGTTACCCTTTTCTCTACAAAAGATAGCGTACGCTTTGCAAGTCATTTATATAAAGAGCGACAGGTTCGCATGAAATATAATAAAAAGAGTGGAGTTGATAAAATATTGTTTGAAATTCTTAGAGTATTTCAACAAATTAAAAATATTATTTTCCTAAAATCTGTTGGCTTTAAATAAGGAAAATAAGTAGTGAAAATTTTTGTAGTCAGTTTAAAAGCGGCGGTTGATCGTCGAATGCATATAAAAGATCAATTCATGCAGCAGGGGATAGATTTTGTTTTTTTTGATGCTATAGAGCCTCAACAGGTTGAAGATTACGCGGCACAATTAGCAATTTCTGTTACCAATTGTCATTTAAGTCAAGGTGAACTTGGCTGCTTATTTAGTCATGTTCTACTTTGGAAAAAAGTGATTGATGAAAACATCGACTATGTTGCTATCTTTGAGGATGATATTTACTTAGGAGAGCATGCAAAAGTGTTTCTGGATGATGATGAGTGGATAAAAGCTGAATGGGATATTATAAAAATAGAGAAGAATTCAAAATTTAACTATTTATCCTTAACTGATAAGACCTCTTTAGCAAATGGTCGAGTAATTTCAAGATTATTGAATCCTAATTTTGGTACGGCAGGATATATTATTTCGAATAAAGCAGCTAAAAGTCTACTGAGCTATATCCAGAGTTTATCCATTGTTGATCATATTGATCAGATTATATTTAAAAAGTATTTAAAACATGGTGTGTATCCGATTTATCAGGTAAATCCCGCCTTATGTATTCAAGAGTATCTTTTATATCCAAATGATAAGAAATTCCAGTCTAGCTTATCTTGGAGAGACTCTTATAAAAAGAAAGAAAGAAATCCTTTATTCAAGATTAAAAGAGAGCTTGAAAGGATATTGTTACAGTTATATCGACTGCCTTTTAAAGTGAAAATTATCTTTAAGTAGTTTATAGATTAGGTTAATGAGATGCTAATGGAACTTCCAACAATTCATGCTCTATGGATTGGTCAAACATTGGGTAAGATATCAAGTTCTTGCCTTCAATCATTTGTTATGCGAGGACATAAGGTCTTATTGCATACTTATGGTACAGTTTCAGATGTGCCAGAAGGTGTACAATGTGTAGATGCAAATAAAATTATTCCAGCAGAAAAAATTTTTAAACATAATCAAACAGGTAGTTATGCATTATTCTCTGATGTGTTTAGATATGAGTTATTGACAAAGGTTTCGGGTATTTATGTTGATTGTGATGTCTATTGTTTAAAACCAATAGTAATTCCTGATTCTAGTTATCTTTTAGGCTATGAAAGTGACAACAAAATTAATGGTGCGGTATTAGCACTTCCACAAGACAGTTCTTTATTAAAATTATTATTAGATGCAGCTTATAATCCATTTTTTGTACCGCCATGGTACAAGAAGTCCCGTCAAAAAAGATTGAAATTTAAAAAATTGTTAGGTATTGGACAGCACATATCAGATATGCCATGGGGGGTGATTGGCCCCGATGCGATTACTTACTTTGTGAATACGCTTCAGCTAATTGATCAAGTCCAACCTATTGATATTTTTTACCCCGTGCATTATCAGTGTATTGGACAGTTATTGGACCCAAGACTACAGATTGAAGATATTGTTAGCTCTAAGACAGTCTGCGTACATTTGTATAATGAAATGTTGAGGAATGTCGATTTAGAGAAAATTGCCACAGAAAGTATTTTGGCTAAAATGTTTAGAAATGAAATTTAAGCGTAGAGAAAAAATTTAAGATGAATGTAACGAATAAAAAAATCAAAATAGGCTTAATTATTGATGAATTTTTTGGTGCGGTTGGGACAGCTTATGGTGGATATGGTTTTTTAGCAAGGAGGCATATTGCAAAGTATTTGCCGAATCAAGATTTCCAAGTCGATGTTTTATTGGGGCGTGGAAAGCATCGTTTTTTTTCTGAATCTTATAAGGTGGATGATGTTGATGTATATCGTTTACCGAGAGGAAAATGGTTCGCAAAACAATGGTTAAAAAAACAGGATTACGATATTTATTTGAGTATTGAATTAACTTATGGTTATGTTTTAGAACATGAACCGAATCCAAACAAGAAATTAATTTTATGGGTTCAAGACCCAAGACCTTACTATGAATGGGATGAAATTAATACCGTAAAGCTATTCCCTGAAACTTCATATTATAATCAAAAAATATATGACCTAGTTCATGATTGGTATAAACAAGATCGGGTTAAGTTCATATCACAAGGATATTTTTTAAATCAAAAAGCCAAAGATTTATATAAATTGAATGATGATGTTGATATCCAGTATCTACCAAACCCAATAGATATCGATGAAAATTTTCATTTTGATACATACCAGAAAAAAAATATGATTGTTTTTTTAGGTCGAATTGAATCGGTGAAGCGAGGTTGGTTATTTTGTGAAATTGCAAAAAAAATGCCTGAATATGATTTTTTTGTATTAGGTCAGACCTTTAGAGAAGATGAGAAAAATTCTGCAATCATGAAGGATTATTATGCAATTGAGAATCTGCATTTTGCTGGTCATGTTGATGGGCTCGAAAAAGAACAATATTTGAAAGATGCTAAGATATTGGTTAATACTTCTATTCATGAAGCACTTCCAATTTCATTTTTAGAGGCCCTGTCTTTCGGTACATTACTAGTAAGTAATCGCAATCCAGAAGAATTAACCGAGAGGTTCGGTATTTATGTTGGTGATGTTTTGGGGGATGGTTTTGATAAAGTTGATCTTTTTGTAGATGCTATTAGAAACCTAATGCTAGATGATGAAAAGTGTCGGGTATTAGGTGAGCAGGCTATTCAATATATCAAAGATAGACATAGTGTTGAAAGTTTTCAAGAAAACATGAGGACTACGGTGTTACGTGCGTTGAAATGAAGTTGGTATGGGGTGAATCATTTACTACTTTAGATCATATGTAGTGATCTTGTTGATCGCCTCTAAACCGCTTATATCCCCACATATATTCAGAAGGAAAGCGGTTGATCATCTGTTCAACTCCTTGATTGAGTGCAGTGGTCGCAACTTCGATATCTCGATCATAGAGTGCTGGATCATTCAAATCATCGCAATACACTTCAAATCCTTCACCATCTTCACGACGGAAACAGCTTAATCCCACTAGACGACATTGCGTTTTTTGCGCCATTTTGCTTGCAAGTGTACTGGTTAAACAGGGAATTCCAAAAAAAGGAACGACAACCCCGCCTGAAGGTTGAGGAACATGATCTGGTAGAATGACGCTAAACCCGCCTTGTTTCAAATTCTTAAATAACGCTTTTACACCATTAGCATCAGTTGGAACAAGTGTCGCATTTAACCGTTGGCGAGCATGCAAAGCAAAAGCATTAAATCCTGAATCTTTCATGGGTTTATACATAATGGTAGGAATACCATATTGATGTACCCATGCATTCATCATTTCCCATGTACCCAAATGCGGAGTAATAATCAAAGCACCACGTGGATCACTTAAAGCATTTGTTAATACTTCTAAATTATGTACAGTACGAATTTGCCGAATGCTCCATTCAGGAGGCATTGCCCAGCATTTCCCTGATTCAACATAACTCAAACATTGCTTGGTCACACTTTCTCGAGCAAGCTGTTCTTTTTGCTCTGAAGAAAGTGTTGGGTAGGCTAAACCAATATTAATTCTGGTTTTCCAAAGCATACTCTTATCAGGATTTTGATTGATAAAGTAGGCAGCCACTTTTGCAATACTACGCAAAAATGTTAGAGGGAGAATACGAAGTAAGGTACTGTAAAACGACATCGCAATTAATCTTGCTTATCTGTATTGCCTTTGAGCACCATATAAATTAGTGCTACAAAAATCAATAACGCACCTACAAGACTACTAACGCAGAAATATAAAATACGTTGATTGGTGGTCATATTGAAAAGTTCATTTGCCAAGATGTAACGCATAAAAAACCATTGAGCAAGTGAAAACACAATAATCACAATTGTGTGTCGACGTACATCAGGACGCATTGCCATAAGACTGACCTCTCAATAAAAAAGCAGCTTATTATGCCATTACGCTGCATGATCGCAAAGTAAAACCATGTAATATAAAAAACCCTGCATTAAGCAGGGTCTTATTCAGCAATCAATTGAAAAAATTACTTTTCTTCAGCTTTTGCTTTTTCGCGTAAACGAATACCAAGGTCACGTAATTGATTCGCTTCAACAGGCGCTGGTGCTTGAGTTAATGGACATTCAGCAGTCTTAGTTTTCGGGAATGCAATCACATCACGAATAGAAGAAGCACCTGTCATGAGCATGATCAAGCGGTCAAGACCAAATGCCAAACCACCGTGTGGAGGCGCACCATAACGTAATGCATTCAATAAGAAGCTGAATTTTTCTTCTGCTTCTTCTTCACCAATACCTAAAGCTTCAAAAATCGCTTTTTGCATCTCTAAGGTATAAATACGCAGTGATCCACCACCGATCTCAGTACCATTGAGTACCATATCGTATGCAACAGACAACGCTGCACCTGGATTGCTCTTCACTTCTTCAACACTTGATTTTGGTAGTGTGAATGGGTGATGCACAGAAGTCCATTTGCCATCATCTGTTTCTTCGAACATTGGGAAATCAACAACCCAAAGTGGTGCCCACTCGCAAGTTGAAAGATTCAAGTCATGACCGATTTTCACACGAAGTGCGCCCATCGCATCATTTACAACTTTTGCTTTATCCGCACCGAAGAATACGATGTCGCCATTTTCAGCACCAACACGTTTTAATAAATCGAGTACGATTGGTTCGATGAATTTAACGATTGGAGATTGAAGACCTTCGATGCCTTTCTCAAGTTCATTGACTTTGATGTAAGCCAAGCCTTTAGCACCGTAGATGCCTACGAATTTGGTGTATTCGTCAATCGCACTACGTGGTAATGAACCAGCACCTGGTACACGTAAAGCGACAATACGACCTTTAGGATCTTTTGCAGGACCTGCGAAAACTTTGAACTCAACGTCTTGCATTAAGTCTGCAACGTCAACCAATTTCAATGGAATACGCATATCTGGTTTATCAGAAGCATAATCACGCATTGCGTCGGCATAAGTCATACGTTCGAATTTATCGAATTTTACATTCAATAATTCGTTGAACATTTTAACTGTTAAGCCTTCCATTAAATCCATGATGTCATCGTCACTCATGAACGATGTTTCAACGTCGATTTGGGTAAATTCAGGCTGACGATCTGCACGTAGATCTTCGTCACGGAAACATTTCGCGATTTGGTAATAACGATCGATACCACCGACCATCAACAACTGTTTGAACAATTGTGGTGATTGTGGAAGCGCGTAAAAGCTACCATTTGAAACACGACTTGGGACTAAATAGTCACGTGCGCCCTCAGGAGTTGCACGAGTCAAGATCGGTGTTTCAACATCGAGGAAACCGTGATCTTCAAAGTAGTTACGAATCAAGTTTGTAACTTTAGAACGGAAGCGTAAGCGATCTAACATTTCTGGACGACGAATGTCCAAGAAACGGTATTTCAAACGAATTTCTTCAGAAATATTGGTGTTTTCGTCATTCAATGGGAATGGAGGTGTTTCAGAAGCAGCTAAAACTTCGATTTCTTTTGCCAAAACTTCGATTTGACCACTCACCATGTTGGCATTTTCAGTACCTTCATAGCGACGACGTACACGACCTGTAATTTTTAACACAAATTCAGAGCGTGCTTTATCCGCAGTTGAGAAAGCTTCTGGTGTATCAGGATCAATGACGACTTGAACTAAACCATCACGGTCACGCATATCAAGGAAAATTACACCACCATGGTCACGGCGACGATGAACCCATCCGCATAAAGTCACTGTTTGATCGATTTGGGCTTCAGTTAAAGAGCCACAGTAATGAGTGCGCATCATATTGAATTATTTATCCAAACTATATTGGCTAGAAGGTGAATGCGTAAACAGCGCATCACCAATGAAGGGGAGATTATGCCTTGTTGAACATATTGTCTCAAGTCTTAATCATTTCAACAGAATTTTAAAGCGACGCTTTTTTAAAAAAATGATCTTGTTTGACCTTTTCGATCAAATAATAGTAGCAACAGACATGCCGCTGTAAAAACACAAAGTGCTGTTTGAGTAAATTCGTTAATTGATTTACCAATAAAAAAATACCGTTCGGTGTACCAGAGTTCTGATGAAATATGACGACTATAGTCCCAAATCGACAAAAATCCAGCAACTGTTGAAATGATTAAGCTTGTCGTGATAAATCCTTTAATCTTAATCGGTACAGGTTGAGCTAGTTTATGTTTGATGTAATAGCGTTTGCACATCCATAAGATAAAAGGTAAGGCGAGAATAGATGAAGCAATCTGCAAAATAAAATGTAATGGATAATGCAAACCAAAGAGAGAAATATCTTGTGCGAGTAAATCTTTAAAAGCGAAGGTTCGAAAGTCCAGATGGGTTAATCCATCCCAGATTAAATGTGTCGCTGTACCCAAAATAATCGCAAAGCAATTCATAAGAATAAAGCCCACAGCATCATCAAAATTGCTGATCTTTATGGGGTCTTTTATACCCAGAAAGCGATAACTGACAGGTCGATAAATGAGATACCACAAGAGACAAAAGAATAATCCAATCGGAAGATTGGGGAGTAATATGCCAGACCACTGATGTGTTAATGCAATTGTTTCTTGAGTAAATAAACGATGCAGGTCTGGGGTCATACAGCCGATTGCAAGCGCTGCGACAGGCAAATGACCTTTACTCAATTTTGATAGAGGTGGTGCAAGAACAGCGTGAGAAAGAGTAAATGGCATATTCTTGGAGCGTTATAAACATTGAATAATGGATCCGCAGTGTAGCAAATGTTTTTTGTGGTTATGTTTTTTATTGCAAAATAAATGAAATGTTATAATATAACAAAATATATTTAAGCTGATCTGAGACACGGCATGTCATTTTCTAAAAATATTTTGACTTTATCTATTTTAGCAATAGCCAGTACTACCACCTTTGCAGAAGAGGAAGCAAAGGTTCAACAACTTGCTACGATTGAAATTAAAGCGCACCCTTTAGAGCGAAATGCAGCCGATTTTGCTGTCGCAGATCATGTGGTTGAGCAAAAAGAGTTAACTGAAAAAAGTGTAACATTAGGTGATGCCTTAGCTGGTGAGATGGGGATACATACCAATCAGTTTGGCGCAGGTTCAAGTCGTCCAGTGATTCGAGGACAAGATGGTGCTCGAGTCAAAGTGTTGCAAAATGCCTCTGAAAATATTGATGTTTCAACCTTATCGCCTGACCATGCGGTCACGGTTGATCCATTATTAGCAAAGAAAATAGAAGTTATTCAAGGACCATCTACTTTACTGTACGGTGCTGGTACTGTAGGTGGTTTGGTCAATGTCACAGACAGCAAAATTCCGACACAGATGCCAGAAAATGGTTATGAGGGGAATGTTGGACTCCGTTATAACACGGGTAGTGATGAAAAATTAGCAAGCGCGGGTGTTACCGTTGGTTTAGGTGATCAAGTTGCATTACGTGTTGAGGGCTTAAAGCGTGAAGCCAATGATTATATTGCACCTGATTATTTCCATGAAGGCGAAAAAGAACGTCGAGTCGATAATACTTTTGCCAAAGGCCAGACCGTAAATGTCGGTTTGTCATGGATTTATGATCGTGGCTTTACGGGTATTTCATATAGCAATCGTCAGGATCAATACGGCTTGCCAGGACATAGCCATGAATATGAAAGCTGCCATTTACATGGTCTGAGTTTACATTGTGGTGATCACGATCCAACTGATGGGCATGATCATGACCATGAAGAACATGCACACGATGCAGGCCCGTGGGTTGACCTGAAATCTGAACGTTATGACTTGCGTACCGAACTGGATGATCCATTTGCAGGCTTTAAAAAATTACGCGCACAAGCGAGTTATACAGATTATCAACATGATGAGATCGAAGAGGAGACCATCGCGACTCGTTTTAAAAATAAAGGTTATGATGGTCGCTTAGAGTTAGTACATAACCCGCTGGGTGCATGGGAAGGGGTCATTGGTACACAATATGGACAACAAAAATTAAAACTTACAGGTGAAGAAGCCTTTTTAGCGCCAAATACCACTAAAAAATGGAGTATGTTCGCATTAGAACATGCACAACTTAATGATGTTCATGTTGAATTAGCTGCTCGCGCAGAACAGCAAAAAATTAATATTGATGATGCAACGAAAAAAGATTTCGACGGTTCGGCTTTTTCTGTTTCTGGTGCCGCCAATTGGGAGTTTGCACCAAACTACAAACTCTCGTTTGTTACTTCGCATCAGGAGCGTTTGCCTTTAGCACAAGAGTTATATGCTAATGGTGGGCATTTCGCCACCAATACCTATGAACTAGGCAATGATCAGCTTAAAAAAGAGCAGTCAAATAATGTCGAACTTGGTTTTCATTACGATGATAACAAGTTCGATTACCATGTACATGTCTACCATAACTGGTTTGACGACTACATCTATGCCCAAACTTTAGGTCATTATAAAGATTTCCGTTTGGTTCAGTATGCGCAAGATAAAGCCAAGTTCTACGGTGCTGAAGTGGAAGTGGGTTATCAACTCTCTTCAATTTATAAACTCAGTGCATTTGGTGATTATGTTCGTGGCAAGATCGATAATGAAAATGCACCACGTGTACCCGCAGGTCGTTTAGGTACAAGAGTGAATGCAGACTTTGGTGATGGTTTTAGCGGTTCAGCTGAGTATTATCATGTATTCCAACAAGATAAGATCGCAGCTTATGAAACCGATACCCAAAGTTATAATATGCTCAATCTGGGTGTGGCGTATTCAGGTAATTATGGCAATGTCGGTGATTATCGTATATTCCTCAATGCTAATAATTTGTTGGATGATCAGGTTTATCAACATGCATCATTCTTATCAACCATTCCACAAGTTGGACGTAATTTTAGCGTTGGTGTGAACTTTAGTTTCTAATTTATCACTCAAATCTTATTGAAAAATCAAAGTATAAGCTCTAGCCTTAGTCCATTAGGCTAGGGCTTTTTCTGTTTATATGCGCATCTTCCAAAGAATTCATCAAAAATTAAACTGGTCAGGTCGACGTTACATGGCAGTCATATTGAGTATTTTTGCGATTGGGTATATTGCTTCGGCAATTTATCACACTGTAAAACCACTCCCAAAAGGACTGGATTTTACGGGACAACTGCGTAATGCCAATGTGAAATTTTTAGCGGATCAAACTTATATTGATATACAAGGTCAGCAACAAGTTGATCAGCATATTTTCAAAGAAGTATTCCAACTGATTGATCAAGCACAAACCACGATCGTGCTAGATATGTTTCTATTTAATCAGGAAGTTGGTGAATCAAAGGTAAAGCAATTTCCATTGATGCAACAACTCACTGATGCGTTAATTCTGAAACGTAAACTTTACCCCGCAATTCAAATCGTTGTGATTACAGATCCAATTAACTCGGTTTATGGTGGAATAACGCCTCAACACTATCGTCAGCTTCGTCAAGCAGGCGTAGATGTGATAGAAACAGATTTAAAACCTTTGCGTGCTTCAAATCCATTGTGGTCGGGTTTTTGGTATATCTGTTGTCAAAATTTTGGCAATAATCCTGAAGGTGGTTGGTTAAGTAATCCCTTTGGGAAGGATAAAGTGACCTTACGTAGTTATTTAGAATTGTTAAATTTTAAAGCCAATCACCGTAAAACCTTAGTGGTCGATACGGCTGAAGGTTGGAAGAGTTTAGTGACCTCAGCGAATCCTCATGATGGAAGTTCACATCATAGTAATGTGGCACTGGTCGTGGATGGCCCAACCGCGATTGATGTATTACAAACTGAGCAAACCGTCGCGAATATGTCACAAGGTTCAAGCCCTTTTGTGATTATGGGTGGGCTGGTGGAAGATAAGCGCTTGCCACAGGTGCAGCTACTGACTGAAAAAGCGATTTATGATGCGGTGTTGAAGATGATTCAATCTGCAAAAAGTGAAGAGCATTTGGACATAGCTATGTTCTATCTGTCTGAGCGAAATATTATTGAGGCATTAAAACAGGCTAAACAGCGTGGTGTAAAGATCCGTATCATGCTTGATCCAAATAAAGATGCATTTGGTCGTCAAAAGAATGGTATTCCAAATCGCCAAGTGGCCTCAGAACTCAATGCGGTAGGCATTCCAATTCGTTGGTGTGATACCCATGGTGAACAATGCCATAGTAAAATGCTACTCAAATATAACGCTCAGCAAGCTGAGTTGATGCTAGGTTCAGCGAACTTCACCGCACGTAACCTGAAGAATTATAACCTTGAGACAGACATGCGCGTTTTAGGTTCGGCACAAGCACAGGTCTTTAAAGATGCAGCACAGTATTTTGATGCTGCTTGGAGTAATGCGAATGGTCGTCAGATCACGGTTGATTATGCAAAATATGCTGATGAGTCAAAAGTGAAATACTGGTTCTATCGTTTTATGGAGTGGTCGGGCTTATCGACTTTCTAAAAGAAAGAGGCTTTAAGCCTCTTTTTTTATTGCGGATTGGGTGGAATCAATTGATCTAAGTCCTTATCAGTCAATTGATCTAATTCACTTAAATCCGTTTTGATTTTCCACTGGCTTTCATCTTCCACAGGCGTTGGAAGTCGTGCTTCCAGCCAGTCACACACTACATCAGGACTAAACTCAGCATGATTACATTGAATCACCCAAGCCAGAAAATCTTTGGCTTCACCATTCATGTAGGGTGGCGGTGAAACAGGAAAGAACTGGGTTGGCAGGCGTTCATTGGTGGATAAATAATTCAGTACATGCCCAAGTTCCTGAACGGTTTGCCATGCCAAAGGATGCTCAACATCAATATTGAACTTAAACCACCATGCATGTTGACCATCTGTGCCATGTGCAACGATGCGAGCTTCCTGCACACTTGGAACTTTACAAAAGAATTGATAAAGGCGATCAAAATTCATTTCAGCCACAAATGTCGTCTCAAAATCAAAAATATAATTTTAGCATATCTCTATTTAACTATCCGTAGATGTGATTGATCGATGAATTGATTGATTAGATCTGAAAAAATATTATTACAACAGTCATGCTTAATTTTTATTCTAAAATAGAAAGATACTCTGATTTCACAGGAGATAATCATGAAGCAATCTAAAATTTATATTTATGGCTTGGCGACTATATTGGGTTATCTCCCTATCATGAGTTATGCAGATAATGCTTGGAGTGGCTATAGTGGTGTGGAGCGCCGTTCCTCGCATCAGGCTTCGCCATCTTATCAGCAGCCTGCACAAGACCCATTTGCCTTTTCAAATCAGCGCTATACCCCCACTGCGCCACCAAAAGGCTATTATTATCAGCCCTATCAAAATAATAACCACTCTTACCCCAACCATCGACCAAGCGTTCGGATTGAATACTATCCAGAAACACAATATGAGGGTAGTTATCGCCGTGAGTCTTTCGTGGTGGGGAATGAGCTGCCTGATGCGTTCCGTAGTGAGCGTTATGTGGTTCGAGATTGGGATTCATATTCATTGCGTGAACCACCAAGAGGTAGGCACTGGGTGATGGTCGATGGTCGTTATCTTTTGGTGACTGATGATAATTTCACCATTGAAATTATTCGCTGATTTTAAATGTTTTTTTGAATTTTATTCAAAATTTAAATCTCCATAATTTCTTGGTTTTCATTACAAAGTTTTGCAATGTCGCTGGATTTGTTCATGGTTTCTCCTTGAGTTTCTCTTAATCTGGATTCAGGTCAAACAGAGGATCAAACAATGAAAAAGACAGCAATATTACTTGTATCAACCTTAATGCTTGGTGTTTCTGCATCTGCGATGGCAGATTCCAATCGTTGGAACAATCATCACGATCATAAAGATCGTTACGATCATCGCTATGACCGCCATGATCATCGTGAAGCCCGCTGGTCAAATGGTGATCGTGGTAACCACTATGGTCAACGCATAAATCTTAAACGTGGTGAACGTTTACCTTCAGAGTTCCGTAGCAACCGATATATGATTTCCAACTATCGTATGCACCGTTTATATGAACCACCACGTGGTTATCACTGGATGCAGGTACAGGGCAAATATGTATTGGTTGATTCGAAATATCGTGTGTTCCGAGTTGCATAAAATACCTAAGAAAAAGCAGGCGAAATGCCTGCTTTTTTTATTTATGCAAGTTCGTCATCTTGTGGTCGTGGTGTCTTATTTGCAGGAAGTTGTTGTTCATGATCTTTACCACGAATCACCGATGGATAGTTCCACGAAGCAAAACGCACCACTAAAATGGCTAGGGCGAGGATTAAAATAGAACCCGTAATAATCACCTGATCCATTGAGGCTTTATGATTATGTTGAATATCTGCAATCAAGAGGCGAGTAAGTGCAGTGATTGCCACATAAATCAAAAAACGCACGGGCATGTGATTGGTCTTGAAATAAATCCCAACCATCGCGCCCAGTTCAAGATAGATAAATAACAGCAGAATATCGTCAATGCTTGCGTATTGCTTAACGGTCAAAATTTCAATCACCGTGTGCACGGCTGACCATGCGATCATACAGCCGATAATAAACAGCGCCAGATAATGAAATGCTTCAACTGCATAGTGACCTAAACGGTCGAATAGACGTTGCAGGTCTTCAAGTTTCTCTTTTGAACTAGACATGGAAATTTAATGTACTCAACATGATCATGAAAATGGGTGCAATTTTTATGCTGATTTTATTATAGCCATAAAAAAACTGCCTAAACCAAATGTTTTAGGCAGTTTTTAAAACCGAACTAGAATTAAGCTTGGTTTGTGAAGTAATCTTCGCTGAAGTTCATGATTAAGTCAGAACCTGCTTTGATCTTCGCAAGGCGAGAATCAAGTTCTGGCAAAATACGGTCAACAAAGTACTGTGCCAAAGCAAGTTTGTTTTGGTAGAAATCACCAGACTTATCTTTTGCAGCAGCAGCAATCTTAGCAAACATATAAGCAAAGCTAAGTAGACCAACTGCGCTTAAGTAATCTACTGCAGCAGCATTCGGGAAGTCTACATTTTCAGCAGCTTGCTCAATGATGAATTGAGTGATTGCTTCAATTTCAGTTGCAGCATCTAAAGTTGCATCTTTAATGAAGTTTAAGTCTGTGTCTAATGAATTGGCAAAATCACGGATCTCAGCAATATATTCAGCAATGAACGCACCGCCACACTTAATGGTTTTACGACCAATTAAGTCTTGAGATTGAACGCCGTTGGTGCCTTCGTAAATTTGAGAAATACGAAGATCACGGATGCACTGTTCCATACCCCATTCACGAATATAACCGTGGCCACCAAATACCATTTGCGCATCTAAAGTTGCTTGGAATGCAGTATCTGTGAGGTAAGCTTTTGCAATTGGTGTTAACAGCGCAACACGGTCATTGGCTTTCTTCACTGCTTCTGCATCAGTAGAGAATTTAGTGATATCAAGCTGTTGACCTACATATACTGCAAATGCACGAGATGCTTCATTATTTGCACGTACATTCAATAACATACGACGAACATCACCGTGAACTAAGATGCTATCCGCAGGTTTACTTGGAGATTTAACACCAGAAGCACTACGACCTTGTAAACGATCAGTCGCATATTGAGCTGCATTTTGGTAAGCAAATTCAGAAGCACCAAGACCTTGGATACCCATTGATAAACGTTCATAGTTCATCATCACGAACATTGCTGCAAGACCTTCGTTTTCTTTACCAACGAGATAACCTTTTGCAGCATCAAAATTCATCACGCAAGTTGCAGATGCCTTGATCCCCATTTTATGTTCGATTGAACCAGGGCCAACAGGGTTACGCTCACCTAAAGAACCATCTGCATTTACAATGTATTTCGGTACGATGAATAAAGAAATACCACGTGAACCCGCAGGTGCATCAGGTGTTTTTGCAAGAACTAAGTGAATGATGTTTTCAGCGAGATCGTGATCACCACCTGTGATGAAGATCTTAGTACCTGTAATGTTATACGTACCGTCTTCGTTGCGTTCAGCTTTGGTTTTAATAATTCCTAAATCTGTACCTGCATGCGGTTCAGTTAAGCACATCGTACCTGACCATTCGCCAGAGTAGATTTTAGGTAAATAAGTTTCTTTTTGCTCTTGAGATGCATAGCTGTTTAATGCCATACCTGCACCCACAGAAAGAAGCGGGTAGAGCAAGAATGATGGATTGGTTGCGAATAACATCTCATCAGCAAGAACAGTCAGCATTTTTGGCATTGCCTGACCGCCCCATTCCTCATCAGCGCCTAAGCCGATCCAGCCACCTTCAGCGTATTGACGGAATGCTTCTTTAAAGCCTGCTGGTGTGAATACTTCACCGTTAACCCAACGCGCGCCTTCTTCATCACCAGTACGGTTAAGTGGGTGAGTTACGTTTTGAGCAAATTTAGCCATTTCTTCTAAAATTGCTTCAGCAGTTGCAGCATCTACATGAGCAAGATTCTCATTAGACTGCCAAAATTGTTCTGCTTTAAATACATCATTTAAGATGAATTTCATGTCTGCTAAAGGTGCATTGTAAATTGGCATAATCGTTCCTTTTTACGCACAGGTTATGTGCAAAGTGATTAAATAAAACGAACAAACAAATTGAATAGTTTAAATTTAGCATTGATTAAACAAAAAAAGGACGGTCAAAACTGACCAGTCCTTTTTTTGTGATGAACGTTGCATCTCACTCTAATCTATGATTAGAACGCGAAGTGTTCCGCATCAAGTTCAAACAATGGCGCAACACCAGTTGAAAGTACATCTACATGTGAGCGAACACGTGGCAGGATCTTCTTGAAGTAGAAGCGAGCAGTCGTTACTTTTGCATTGTAGAAGTCAACATCAGTTGAGCCTTCAGCCAGTTTCTCCTGAGCAACAAGTGCCATACGTGCCCATAGGTAAGCAAGTGTGACATAACCAGAGAAGTACATGTAGTCAACCGCAGCTGCGCCAACTTCATCAGGGTTTTGCATTGCACGCATACCGATTTGCATCGTGATATCGCCCCATTCTTTGTTTGCAGCAGCCAATGGTGCAAGGAATTCTTGCATTGCTGCGTTGTCTTTGTTCGCTTCAACAAATTTATGGATGATCTTAGTGAAGTCTTTTAACATTGCACCTTGAGTTTGCAATACTTTACGACCTAACAAGTCAAGTGCTTGGATTTCAGTAGTACCTTCGTATAAGCAAGCAATACGTGTATCACGTACGATTTGCTCCATACCGTGCTCAGAAATAAATCCGTGACCACCAAATACTTGCACACCGTGGTTTGCAGATTCATAACCAGTTTCAGTTAAGAATGCTTTAGCAATTGGCGTCAATAAAGACAAGATGTTGTCAGAGAATTTACGATCTTCTTCAGTTGCACCTTGTTCAACGATATCTGCGTGTAGAGACAACAGATACACTAGTGCGCGACCACCTTCTGCAAATGCTTTCTGGGTCAACAGCATGTTACGTACCGCAGGATGCACAATGATTGGATCTGCTTCTTTTTCAGGCGCTTTAGGACCAGAAAGTGAACGCATTGCTAAACGATCTTTCGCATATGCTAAAGCACCTTGGAAAGAACCTTCAGATGCAGCAAGACCTTGAACGGCTGTACCAATACGTGCAGTGTTCATGAATGTGAACATGCAGTTTAGGCCGCGGTTTTCTGGTCCGATCAAGTAACCTTTTGCTTTATCAAAGTTGATCACACAAGTTGCGTTACCATGGATACCCATTTTGTGTTCGATCGAACCACAACGTACAGCATTGCGCTCGCCAACTGAACCGTCAGCATTTACAAGGAACTTAGGTACGATGAAGAGCGAAATACCTTTAGTGCCTTTAGGTGCACCTGGTAAACGTGCAAGAACGATGTGAACAATATTGTCAGCCATGTCATGTTCACCAGCAGAGATAAAGATTTTCTCGCCAGAAATTGCATAGCTGCCGTCTGCTTGTGGTTCAGCTTTGGTACGGATAATACCCAAGTCGGAACCTGCATGAGATTCGGTTAAACACATGGTACCCGTCCACTCACCTGAAACAAGCTTTGGTAGATAGGTTGCTTTTTGTTCATCTGAACCGTGATGTTCTAAAGTACGTACAGCACCATGAGAAAGACCTGGGTACATGCCCCATGCCCAGTTTGCTGTACCTACCATTTCTGAAATCACGTTTCCTAAAGAAACAGGTAGACCTTGACCGCCATATTGCTCTTCAGCAGAAAGAGATGGGAAGCCAAGTTCGATGTATTTTTGATACGCTTCTTTAAAACCAGTAGGAGTCGTTACAACACCGTCATTCCAGGTACAACCTTCACGGTCGCCTGATTGGTTGATAGGAGAAAGTTCATTCTCACAGAAATCAGCTGCTGCTTCTAAATATTGATCAACCAATTCGCGGCTTACGGTGCCTTGAAATGCAGGAAGTTTCGCGTAATGTGCTTCAGCATTTAATAATTCGTGCAATACGAACTGCATATCACGTAAGGGTGCTTTGTATTGTGGCATAGCATTTTCCTCAATACTGGTTAAACCAGAGTTATAATCTTAGTCAATGATAAATGTGCCCAATGGCAGCATTTTGTACTGCTAATCGTGCAGCAAGTCATCGTTCGGTACAAGCTTTTACAGGTCATTTCTGAGTGACTGCTAAGTCAAAGTTTGTGGTTCAACCTGTTTAAGCATATAGATTGTAGGTGATTTTTTAGGTTTTAACTCGAACTGCATGTCGAAAATCGTAAGCAGCTGTGTAGACAAAAAAAGGGCGCTTAATGCGCCCTTGAGGAAGAGGAGGGAGAGGTAATTAAGCCTGACGTTTAAAGTTGGCCTGATCTGGGGTAAAGCGCACTTCGCATGTCCCCTCAATGGTACGGTTGTTCCATTGGATGTTGACACGGTCACCAATACGTTTGCCCTGACAGGCGGTGGCAATTTTTGCTCGCCGTGCTTCATGTTCTTCACGCATTTGTTCTCGTTGTTCTTCACGTTGTTCGCGTTTAGCTTGCCATTCTGCACGTTGTTCAGGGGTTAGCGGTTGACGTTGCATTTCGTGGCGGTGGCGGTCATGATTCATTCCTTGTTCTGAAGGTGTTACTTGGCAGGCAGCCAAACCTAAAACAGAACCGAGAAGAGTTGTCATTAATACAATTTTTGTCTTGTTCATTATTTTATCCTGCTTAGTTAGTTAAGATTCGATTGTTAAAGATTAGATAATAAAGATGAAGAAAGAATGGAGAGTTTTTTTGAACCATGTTGGTTACAATCCATAAATAGAACACTATTGAGATTTCGCTTTTGAATGTTCGTCGCATGCCTTTAGCCATACGTTTATTTTTAACGCTATTACTGACTACCTTAGTGATTGCAACAATCAGTTTAGGGGTATTGCATTGGACCATGCAAAAGAACTTCGCACGTTATGTTGCTGATGTGGAAATGCAAAAATTAGATCGTTTGATTGCGAATCTAGGTAATGTTTATACGGTTTATCATGACTGGGGAAATGCCATTCAGGCGCAGATTTTACAAATTGAAGGGAACGCAGCACCTGATGATTATGATCGTTTGTCTCAGTGGTGGTTGCGCCGTCAGTATGATATTGCCTTACAACAACGTTATTTTAATGACCATACCTTATTAACGCTTTCCCCCACTTTAGCTCAAAACAACACCGAAATAAAAAATCGTCAGATTTTTAATGATGAAGAATTAAAGATTCTTAAACAAAATTTACCCTCAGAATATCAACCCTTTGAAGGCTTACGTTTTCCTTTGAGCCCGAGCCAATTTCGGTTAAAGAAAGATGCGAAAGATGACAAGCAAGAGACTAAATCTAGTTCATCATCTGAACATGTTAAAAAGCGTTTTGTGTCAATTCCAGATCGTTTAGGTTTAAGTTCAAGACTGTCTTTATATGATGAAAAACACCAATTTATTGTGGGCGAACCTGCAACTGATCAAATAGCCTACCGTCCAATTATGGTCGATCAAAAAGTTGTTGGTTATCTCGGCTTAAAACCCGTATTGGATCAGGATGATGCATCAAGTATCAATTTCTTTAGTAATCAAAAGCGTTATTTACTTTTAGTTTATGCCTTAACCGTGCTTTCTAGTCTGGTGGCGGCATTATTGATGGCAACTTATTTTAAAAAGCCAATTCAACGTTTGCTCAATGCGACGTTGGAATTAACGCGTGGAAATTACCAACATCAGGTTGTGATTAAGCGAAATGATGAATTGGGAGATTTATCGAATCAACTGAATCATTTGGCTGATATTTTGCATCAGCATGAAGAGTCTCGCCGTCAATGGGTCGCAGATACTTCTCACGAATTAAAAACGCCTTTGGCTGTGTTACAAGCACAGATTGAAGCGATGCAGGATGGAATTCGTAAAGCAACACCCGAGCATCTTGATGCAATGATGCGTCAAGTGAGTAGTTTAAAGAAGCTAACACAAGATTTGGCGGATTTAGCACAGGCAGATGCGCAGCAGTTAAAATGCTATTTTGCTGAAGTCAATCCATGGGATGTCGTACTGCAAGAAGTTGAGAATTTTAAACCTACATTTGAACAAAAGCAGTTTGATGTTTCACTCTCAGGCGAAGGAATAAGCCTATCTTTAGATCGAGATCGTTTTAAACAGATCATTGTTAACTTGCTTGGAAATTGTGTACGTTACACAGAACAAGGTGGAAAAATACAGATTCATACTCAACAAAATGAGCATGAATGGATATTGTATGTGGATGATAGCCCATTTGGGGTAAGTGATGAGCAGTTGGCGCGTTTAGGCGAGCGTTTCTATCGTGTGGATGATTCACGCACACGTAGCACTGGCGGAACGGGTTTAGGTTTGGCTTTGTCTTGTAAACTTGCGCAGGCTTTAGGTGGTTCACTTACTTTTAATCATTCACCTTTAGGTGGATTGCGTTGTGTGCTGACTTTCCCAAAATTAATTAAATAACTTTTTTGATCCTCTTTGCTTGAGGACGATGGATAGGATGAAAACCATGAAGCATATTATGTTGGTTGAAGATGAGGTTGAACTAGCGCAGTTGGTTCGTGATTATTTAGAGGCGGCTGGTTTTGAAGTCAGTATGTTTCATGATGGTCAGGATGCTTATACCCAGTTTCAGCAACGTAAACCAAGCTTAATGATTTTGGATTTGATGGTTCCGCGTATGGATGGTTTAACCATTTGCCGTAAAGTACGTGAACAATCTGATTTACCGATTATTATGGTAACTGCGCGTACTGAAGAAATTGATCGTGTTTTAGGCTTAAATATGGGAGCAGATGACTATATTTGTAAACCATTTAGTCCGAAAGAGTTGGTTGCACGTGTACAAGCTGTTTTGCGTCGTTTAGAGCGTAAGGCAGAACCTGATCAAAATGATTTATTTCGTATCGATAAAGCACAGCAACGGATTTGGTATCAACAAAAAGCATTAACTTTAACACCGACTGAATTCCGTTTATTGGAATTATTTTTGGAGCATCTCGGTCAAGTCTATTCACGTGCGCAATTATTAGATCATATTAACCCAGATAGCTTTGATGTGGCAGATCGTGTAATTGACAGTCATATTAAAAATCTTCGTCGGAAAATTACTGAAGCTGCTGAAACGGGTAATCGTCATGAATGGATTCAGGCGGTTTATGGTGTAGGTTATCGTTTTGAATATCCTGATGAGTAGATGATAGAAAGGCTTTAATTTCATTAAGGTAATTAAAGCCCAATTTTCTAGGTATTAGGCTGAGATTCTATTTGTATGAAATCTGAATTATTGGCAGGATGATTTATTACCTTATGATCTGGATAAATATCTCTGAGTTGATTGGGAGCTATTTTCTGTTGAGTCTCTTGATTTGCAAGCAAAAGTGTAATAATTGTATTTAACGTCATATATTCATTTGGTTTTATAATTTCTACTACACTAGTAGGCTTTGATATTTCAACTGAAATATCTGTTTGATCTACCAGTTTAATATCTGAATTTATTTGTTGTTGCATTTGTGCAAGTTCAATTTGCTGAGGAGATTTATCTAAGCTTGCTGTAGTTTGGTTGAATTGATCTTTAATAATATAAATATTATTTTCTTGAGTAATAGTTCCGATCTTCATGTGGTTTAAATCGGTAATTTTTAGGTCAAGCCCATCTTGTTCAATATATCCAATCACCGAACCTTGAGCATCTTGTACCTCAAGATTCATACCTGTTTTGTGAAAGCTAAATTGTGATAATTGATGTGAGTCAATGACAACTTCATGTGGAGAAGATGATTGAATCATATGTTCGTGACCATCCTGACTAATAAATGTTTTAGCATGACTTAAATGCTCATAAAAATCGGATACAGTTGTTGTTTTCATACCACTATTGAGGACAGTTGTTGTTAATGGTGTCGCTTCTACAGGTGTAGAATGTATGGTTTCTCCAGTCATCCAGTTCGGTGTCGTATTTACTGAATGACTTATAGTTTCAACAGGCGTAGTGTGTACAGTTTCGCCCGTCATCCAGTGTGGTGCTGCATTTGCAGAATGACCAACGGCTTCAACAGGAGCTGAATGTGCTGTAACTTCTCCAGCACCAAAACCACCATCGGCAAAGTCTATTCCAATTTTTAAGAAAGGAAGTACGATGGAAATAATCAAAATAGGGGCTTCTGACATAATTTCCAGTGCTTTTTTAATTGTATAATCCTTTTCATCTACAAAATATTGTAAGGCTTTGGGGAAGATAAAGGCTGGGATCAATAAAAAGAAAGCAGGGATAAATGATGAATGACGACCTAATAAAGTTGCTAAAATCGCTGTAGGTAAAAAGTAAATAACAAGACCTGTAATAACGACTGGATAATGGTCTTTTAAATAAACTATTCTTTTGACGAAGAAATAAATTAAAACTGGGATGTAAATAATTAAAAGTGGAGGGAATGCTGCTGATACTATCCCGAGTCCAATTAAAGCAAAGATGAGCTGCCAATTTTTAATAATAATTTTTACTAATGAAACAAGTGCAAGTATTAGTAGTCCGCTGAGACCTATCTTGGGTTCTATTGTCCCGACAAGTAATATGCCAATATAGACGAGAGTTGAAATCCAAAATAAAGGTTGTTGCATTGCCTTTTGCTGTGGATTTTCATTATCATCAATAATTATTGGTTGTTGTTCCATAATTTTACCCCAAAAGGTTAAAATTATATCTATTTGTTGTTTTTTGTAAATTTAATCTTAGCATTATTTCGAAGTGAAATCTAAGGAATAGATGAAAAATGATTGTTCATCCTGAATTAAGATGAACAACTTACCATCACCTCAGGCACATCACTTGGTAAAGGTGCAGTATCTTGTTCAGTTTCCAAATCAGGCTGTTTTTGATAAGGCTGATTGAGTAGCTTAAATAAACGATCAACTTCACTGAAATCACCACGTTCAGCTTGTTCAATCGCTTTTTGTGCCATGTGATTGCGTAAAATATAATGAGGATTAGCGCTTTGCATAACTCGATCTAACTCATCTGTATCTTGAGTTTTGCGAATTTCCTGATATTGATGTAGAAAAGCATCAAACTGACGTAGATCTAAGCAATCATCACGGAGTGTTTTATATTCCTTGTTCTGTAGGCGAATAAAACTTTGCGTATAGTCGAGTTGTTCCGTTTGCAAAATTCGCAAGAATGCAAAACTACAATCTAAACTGTCTTTATGAAAATGGGGGAGTCCCATCTTCTCGCAGAGTCCTTGACCATAATGATGTAAAAAGATTGGTTCAAATTGTTCTAAGCAAGTCGCTAAATCTTGTTTGAATTGTTCTCTATGCTCAGGTGTGGCTAACGATATGAGATTGTTCAACCATGTCCATAGATTCCAGTGTCCAATACTTGGCTGATTCTGGTAGGTATAGCGACCCTGATAGTCAGAGTGGTTGTTAATCCAGTTTGGTCGAAAGCGTTCCATAAATCCATAAGGACCAAAATCTAAGGTTGAGCCTGTAATATTAAGATTATCGGTATTCATTACACCATGCGCAAAACCAACTAATTGCCATTTGGCGATCATGATTGCTGTACGTTCAATGACAGCTTTAGCGAAACCCAGAACAGGGTTCTCAGCTTCTAGGCATTCTGGATAATGCCATTCGATACACTTTTGCGTAAATTCAGTTAAAAGTTCAGGTGCATATTGATTGATCCACTCAAAATGCCCGAAACGGATATGACAATCCGAAGTGCGTAATAGCATTGCGCCAAGTTCTAAAGTCTCACGCTGTACGCCTTGTGCTGATGTAGTGAAACCGACTGCATGACTAGATGCTACGCCAAGCGCATTCAGTGCATGACCTGCTAGATATTCACGAATCACTGAGCGCAGTACCGCACGACCATCACCCATACGAGAGTAGGGCGTTGAACCTGCACCTTTCAGATGTAGATCAATCGTTTGTCCATGTTGATTTAGAATTTGTCCAATCAATAAACCACGCCCATCCCCTAATTGTCCTGCCCATTGACCAAATTGATGACCTGCATAGACCATGGCCAAAGGGGGAAATTCGGCAAAGGTTTTTTGCCCGCTACAAATCTCAACCCAGTTGGCTTTATCCTCTTCATTCCATTGCAATTCATCCGCTAACGCTTCGTTAAAGTGCCCTGCCTTTGCGCCACGTAAAGGGCTGGGCTGTTGCTGGTGATAAAGCTTTGAATTGAGAGATGAATAGCGAGGATTGAAATGCATAGGTCAATATCATGGCAAGAAGCTGAATGATGACTATAACAAAGATAGGTCTAAAATAGTGAATTGTGATTATGAACTGAGTCTTTAAATAGGCATAAAAAATGGCCTCTAAAGAGACCATTTTATTGAGTATTTTTTATTCTGAAACTGGTGCTTTTTTGATATTACGCACTAAAGTTTCTAGACATTCACGATGGTGTGCAAGGCGATGTTCAAGCAGTTGAAAATCAACTTTAAGCTTATGATCCATTTGATGGATTTTTTCAGCCATTGCTGCTTTTTTTGCTTGTAGCTCTTGCTCTTTTAACTTCGCCCAATCGTTTAGAGTTAATGTAAAAGCTTCATATTCTTGAGCAATACGTTGTTTCATCTGAGCAATATCAGTGTTCACATCGTGACCATAAATTGCGAGGTCTTGTTCAGCATATTTAAACTTCATCGCAAGCTCGGCTTTTTGGATATTAAAGCTTGGAATACGACGTAAGTTTTTCGCTAAGCCTAACTTGGAACTTGTCCAAATTAGCCATTTTGTAGGGTCATATTGCCACCATTTAACACCATTACGGTAATCGTATTGGAAAATATGGTGATAGTTATGATAGCCCTCACCCCAAGTGAGAATCGCTAGGATAAAATTATCACGTGCGGTATTTTCGTCAGTATAAGGGCGTTTACCCCACATATGACATAAAGAGTTAATAAAGAAGGTGACATGATGGCTAAGGAATAAACGAACTAAACCACCCAAAAGCAACACACCCCAGATATCACCAACTAACCAACCGACAGGCAACAAAATACCTGCATGCACAGCAATAACTAAAGGAACATAATATTTATCTTGGAACATGACTAATTTGTCATTTAACAAATCAGGTGCATTTTTATAATTTGGTTCGGCAGCAGGGTAGTTACGTAACATCCAACCCATATGTGCATACCAGAATCCATTATTAATCGAGTATGGATCTTGGTCTACATCGTCAACATGACGGTGATGTGTACGATGACCTGAAGCCCAAAATAAGATACTATTTTGAACTGCAAAAGTACCCATAATCATAAGAATGATTTTTAAAGGTAGGGTTGCTTCATAAGCACGGTGTGCCCATAAGCGATGATAGCCAGCAGTGATACCTAAACTGCTTACACCTAGTAAGACAAACATGCTAATCCATGCGCCCATACTAAAGTCATGATAATAGGTATAAATTGGAATCGAAATGAGCGCAACAACTGGTAAAAATACCAATGCGAAAATTGCAATCCAATTAATGGGTGCTTTCTTGAGTGGGGCGGAAGTCATATCCGTCAGCGCTCCTAAAAACCTTGTTTACACAAGATATAAAAACCAAACGAGATAGCAAAACCAATCATGACGATATATTGCTATTTTATGCTCGATATTAGCATGCTCAGATTAGATAACACTAGCATTATTCTACAGTTGTACTGAAAGAACAGTAACAGAATTCGTTTGTTGAATTAATCAATAAATTAAAAGGCGAAATAAATCAATGTCAGAACAAATAAGCGTGAAAAATACAATTTATTCTTTGAATAAGTTTTTTCACAAAACTTTAATATTATCTTGTGCTTTGCTACTTACTGCATGCCAAAGTCAACCGACACAGATCACTAAAAATAGCTTACATCCAAAACGTGTAAGTGAATTGCCTCCTATGCAAGTTCGTAAAAGCAACGATGGCATTCAAGAGGTGAATTGGCAAATAACCATGATTCAAAATAAACGTGCTTTATTCTTCAATCAATACCCAAGTTTTATGCTGAATTCAGTGACTAAAACCATTTCAGGTCATACGGGCTGCAATAACATTTATGGAAGTTATCAATATGATCTTAGCCAAAGGAAAATGAGTTTTGATGTGAGAGCGCAGCACTTAAGTTGTGATAAAGCATTAGCACAAGAAGCAGATCTGATGGATGCGATGCAGCGGATTGAACGTTTCCAAATTGAAGGGACGAATTTGTATTTATTAGATACGAAAGGGCAGCGTTTAATTCAGGCGCAATCTAAAAAATAAAATTAGTTGTCGGAATAAATTCCATACTTTTATAAAGTTAGATGTTGCAACATGGTGCTCGGGAAATCAGTGATTAACCCTTGAATGCCCAATTGTTGTAGATGTTTGGCACGTTCAACGTCATTAACTGTCCAGACACTCACAGCAAGTTCGGCTTGCTGTGTAAACTGAATAATTTGATCAGTTGCCAGTTGATCTTTCCAACCAATTTGGTGGCACTCATATTGTTGAGCAAGCTCGATTGCGTATTCCCCAATTGGAATTTCAACCAACAGACCACGTTTAAAATGACTTTGATGTTGTTGTAATGCCGCTAAAATTTTTACATCAAAACTCGTAATTGTGGCAGTTTGTTCAAAGCCGACTAAATCTTGGTGTAATTCTAGAATTAAACGCTCAGCCGCTACTTCATCTGCAACTGCTTTAATTTCAACTTCAATATGTTCAAAATCAGTTAAACAATCCATTACATGGGGCAGGCTAGGTGTGTATTCTTCAAATCCCCAAGCCTGCCATTGATGGCGATGATCAAATTGCTGAGCTTCAGACAAATTACAGTTTTCAACATGCTGTGATTTACCCGTGGTACGAACAAAATCATCATCATGAATCACCACCAATTGGTCATCTTTGAGTTGACGCACATCAAACTCAACTGCACGTACACCTAAATCATGCAAGTAACGGAAGCCTCCTAACGTATTTTCAGGAGCTTCACCACGTGCGCCACGATGACCAATGATTCGCATTTTGATTTACCTTAAAATAATTATGCTTGATCAATACTATCATTAATGTTTTTTTGCCAAAGCACTTCACTACCGCCTTCTGCACGTTGCAAAGCACGTGAGGCAACAAATAACCAGTCGGATAAACGGTTCAAGAGTTGTAATGCAGTAGCTTGAATATTTTGATCACGATTGTGTACTGACATCAAAGTGCGTTCTGCGCGGCGGCATACAGCACGAGCTTGATGTGCATAACTACATGCTAGGCTACCTGAAGGCAAGATAAACTCTTTGAGCATTGGCAGAGATTCATTCATGTGATCAATTTCTTTTTCGAGAAACTCGATACAAATTGGTTGGAGTAAATGATAGTTTGGAATACAAACTTCACCACCTAAATCAAATAACCAATGTTGGATCAAGCTTAAACTTTTATCCCAATCAGGTTTATTTTCAATTTGAGATGCGCTGATTTGTGCTCTTAATACACCAATCGTGGCATTAAGTTCATCTACATCACCTAGCGCATTAATTCGTAAGTCATCTTTAGCGACACGTGAGCCATCCCCAAGTCCTGTTGTGCCTGAATCACCTGTACGTGTATAGATTTTACTTAAACGATGTCCCATGAAGCTGTCCTACAAATAAAAAGGGGATAATGTCGGTCAGAACATTACCCCGAAATTGGAGTTAAGAAAATATTTTTATTGTCTAGATTGCACGATTAATAACGAAGAGTGACACCCACAGAAGCTTGGCGACCACCGTTTACATACCAACCATCACCAAAATTATCAGCAGTTCTGTACTCAACATCACCCATATTCTCAATATTACTGAAAACTTTAATATTAGGGTTGATATTCCAGTACATGTTTAAATCAACGGTTGCATAACCAGGAGCTTTAACTTTATTGGCATTATCTGCATAAATATCTGAGCGTGCGATAATTGAGGCGCTTATTCCATAAATTGAATTTTCAAGTCCAGTCGTTAAAGTGAGGGTCTGTTTAGGCTTATATGCAACTCTCAGATCAGTCTTTTTATCTTTTGAATCAACATAAGCGTATTCTGTGTTTAGGAATAGGTCATCTTTTTTCCATTTAAGACCTAGCTCACCGCCATTGATTTCAGCTTTATCTATGTTGATATACGTTGAGTTCGGGCTTGAGTATTTATAGCTGATTAAATCTTTTATTTCAGTATGGTAAGTAGATAAAAAGGCATTTAGGTTTTGCCCAATTCTTTGATCTACACCAATTTCATAGGAAATACTTTCTTCTGGTTTGAGATCAGGATTACCATAGGTATTTCCATAGGACTTTTCTGAAAAATAATAGAGTTCTGTCAGGGATGGTGCTTTAAAAGCTGATCCGATACTGGCATAAATACTTGTTTCGGGTAATACTTGATAACGAACAGCTCCTTGACCGATTGTATGTGTACCGAATAGTTCATTATCTTCAGTACGAACACCAACCTGAGTATTTAGCTTATCTGTCTTATACTGATGTTGAACATAATAACCGGTAGAATCGATACTTTGTTTTTTATCTTTTACATCATTACTTTTAAAATCTGATTTTAGATAAGTTACACCTGCGAGTAGATTATTCTTAGAGTCTATATTCCAGTTTAAGTTTAGATCACCTTCATTGTTTTCTGTATCAAAGTGGTCTGGATCACTATCTTTTACTTGTTGGTTATCAATAAAGTTTGAATAACGTGCAGATAATGTAAGGTTCTCAGTAACACCATATTGAATGCTTGAATTAATTAGGCGATTCTCAAATATACGCTCTGCATTATTTTTGCTGATCATGTAATTGTAGAATTGACTCAGCCCTTCATTCTGACTGATTGACAGGTCAGTTTTAATATTCTTTTTATTGTCGTAACCTACTTTCGCACTATAACCTTTCTGATCATAAGCGGCTTTTTGATCTTTGCTTTGATTATCTAGAACTCGTGTTCCATCACTTTCTAGACGTTGTCCTCTAATTTGTGTATAAAAACCATCTTGAATAAGGTCAGCTCCCGCAATGGCTTTATAGGTATTATTTTCCCCATAGATACCTGTAATAAAACCGCTATTTTTTGTTGGAGTTGAGGTTATCATTTGAGCCACTCCACCAATTGCCTCTGTTCCATATTGTACAGAGGCTGGACCTTTAAGAATTTCTATCTGTTCAAGATCAGATGAATCAAGAAATGATGGATAAATTGCAGCAAGGTGGTTTTGGCTATTTAGACGAGCGCCATCTTTTAATATGAGAGTGTGATTTGGTCGAGTTCCACGAATTGAGATTTCTGTGATCTGACCTATTCCGCCACTTTGTTTGACAAAAACAGAAGGATCACGCTGAATTAAATCTGATAAGTTGAGAGCAGGATTCTTTTCAATCGTTTTTTGATCAATCACAGTCAGACGTGCAGGCACATCCTTGATTTTTTGTTCAGTACGGGATGCCGTCACCACAATGGTATCAAGCGAGACAGTTTTATCTGTTGACTGATCCTGGGCAAAAGCGACTGAAGAAAACCCCATCGCAATAGCGATAGCGCCAACTAAGCGTGTTGGCTGGAAAGAAATAGACATGTGCGCTCCAGACATTCATTCCTCGTGAATGTTTAAAGTGGATAAGTACAACAAGCAGGTCTTCGGACTTCACTATAATCATCTTGAAAGATGATAGACTGATCACCTTCCCACATCATCAGATGCAGTGGTTTGGCTGCTAAGCTAAGATCAGCATTTCAGTGTTACCGTTGCGAGGACAGTGTTGGAGTTTCACCAACTTCCCTATAAGCAAAGCAATTTGCTTTAGACTTGTTGCAAGATGGTGCAAGTATAGAGTGTTCACGTTTTTTAAACAATTGCATTTGGAAATGAACTTTGACCAAAGTATGTCAAATTGCTTTACAATGTGAGAGTAGTAAATAGTCATCTCAAATTGGACATCAAATGCGTCAAACCCAACTCCGAACTCGCGCCAAGATTTGTGGAATCACGCGGACTCAAGATATTGATGCTGTTGTGCAAGCAGGAGCAGATGCGATTGGATTGGTATTTTTTCCCCCAAGCCCGCGTCATGTCAGTATTGAACAAGCGCAAATTTTGGCAAGCTCAGTACCCGCTTATGTTCAGTTGGTCGGTTTATTTGTAAATGCAAGCGCAGAAGAAATCCAAACAGTGCTTGATTCAGTTCCGTTGGATGTATTACAACTACATGGTGATGAAACACCTGAACAATGCCAACAAATTGCGTTGCATTGCAAACGCCGTTGGTACAAAGCCATTCAGGTTAGACCTGATTTAGACATTTTGACCGAAATTCAACGCTATCAAGCTGTGGGAGCCAGTGCGGTTCTACTTGATGCGTGGCATCCTGATTTAAAAGGTGGAACAGGGCACTGTTTCGATTGGAATAAATTTCCAAAACTTGATATTCCACTAATCTTGGCAGGGGGCTTAACCCCTGAAAATGTGAGTGACGCTATTGATACTACAGCAGCTTTTGCTGTGGATGTCAGCGGAGGCGTAGAGTCCGCTAAAGGTATAAAAGACCAACAACTCATTGAAAAATTTATGCAAGGAGTCCAACGTGGATCAGCAAAACCTTAGTCAACAAAATCAGGCGATTGACTACACCCAGTTTCCAGATGCTCAGGGGCATTTTGGTATTCATGGTGGGCGTTTTGTGTCAGAAACGCTTATGGCTGCACTTGAAGACTTAGAAAGTCTTTATGGTCGTATGAAAAATGATGCTCAGTTTTTAGCAGAGTTTGACCGTGATCTTGCGTTTTACGTTGGTCGTCCAAGTCCACTTTATCATGCTGAACGATGGTCTCAGCACCTCGGCGGTGCGCAAATTTACTTAAAACGTGAAGACCTAAACCATACTGGCTCTCATAAAGTAAATAATACGATTGGTCAGGCTTTATTGGCAAAACTGTCGGGTAAAAAACGAATCATTGCTGAAACAGGTGCTGGTCAACATGGTGTAGCAACCGCAACAATCGCTGCTCGCTTAGGTATGGAGTGCGTGGTGTACATGGGTGCTGAAGACGTAAAGCGCCAAGCGATGAATGTATATCGTATGCGTTTGCTTGGCGCAAAAGTTGTACCAGTGCAAAGCGGATCCAAAACTTTAAAAGATGCATTGAATGAAGCGATGCGTGATTGGGTCACCAATGTCGATACGACTTATTATGTCATTGGTACGGTTGCTGGTCCGCACCCATATCCACAGCTTGTACGTGATTTCCAATCAATCATTGGTCGTGAAGCACGTCAACAGATCCAAGCACAAGCAGGGCGTTTACCTGATGCCTTGGTTGCTTGTGTGGGCGGAGGTTCAAATGCAATGGGCTTGTTCTATCCATTCCTGAATGATCAGGATGTGAAAATGTACGGTGTTGAAGCGGCAGGTTTCGGCATTGAAACAGGCAAACACTCAGCGCCATTGAATGCAGGCCATGTGGGTGTATTACATGGTAACCGTACTTACCTCATGTCGGATGAGCAAGGTCAGATTATTGAAACACATAGTATTTCAGCAGGTTTGGATTATCCAGGTGTTGGTCCAGAGCATAGTTTCTTAAAAGATATGCATCGTGTGGAATATGTGCCAATTAAAGATGATGAAGCCTTACAAGGCTTCCGTGATTTAACTCAGATTGAAGGCATCATTCCTGCGCTTGAAAGTTCACATGCGATGGCTTATGTCACTAAACTTGCCCCAACGATGTCGAAAGACCAAATCATTATTGCAACAGTTTCAGGTCGTGGCGATAAAGATTTAATGACGGTTGCGAAAATTGATGGTATTCCGATGGTCGACTTATAAAACTGAATAGGTGTGTGATAAGATCGGCTAAAGCGTGTGCCTAAGCCATATTAATATTGTGACTAGTTGTACATGGACGTATAACACAAGAATAATCATAAGGGATGATGAGGGATGAAATATTCCTTAGCTACGTATTTCAGTAAAGCCTTTCTTGCAATTTTAGATTGGGATTTAGTTAAAAAATCCCAAGTTATATTGCTGTATGCGAGTTTTACGGCTGCTGTTATATATTTTATACAAATAAAATATATGTATCACCCTTTAGCAAATACCGAGTTATTGCTTAAACTTCAGTGGTTGTATCCAAGTGTATTTATTTTAAATATCCTTTTAATTTTGTTTGGTTTTCTTATTAAAAATAAGCCGAATGTGCATATTTATTATGTGTTGTTTTTATCGGTGTATTACCCATTTTCATTGTTAGGTTTGCCAATAGGCATTGGTTTGCTGAACATGTTAAATGGCGTTATTTTTATGGGGATAACCTTTACCGCTTTGTTGTTATTCCCTCGTTTCTCTGTTTATTTTGGCTTGGTTGCTTATGTTATTGCGTGTTATTTATTATCTGCGCTTACGGTGTTGGGTTATTTAGATTATGCAGTGGCTTATAAGCCTTATACCTTGATGCATAAAGATGTTCAGAGCGCTCAGATTATTTATTCAATGTTTTACACCACTTTATATGCGGCATTTACCATTACGTTATTTGATATAAGTATAGAGCGTTGGCGCAGATATAATTCAAAAATAGAAAAACTCAGTTGTACTGATGAGTTAACAGGGCTGTTGAATCGCCGTGGGGTCAATGAGATTATTGATTTACAGATGCAGCAGGCACAAATTACCCATCGAGAAACATCGTTGATTATGGTGGATATTGATAATTTTAAAAATATTAATGATCAATATGGACATCATCAAGGAGATTTGGTTTTAAAACATGTCGCAAATATACTGCGAAAAAATTTACGAGCCAGTGATGTGATTGGACGTTATGGTGGTGAGGAATTTGTCATTTTATTACCATTTACTCCTATTGAAAATGCAGTGTTGTTGGCAGAGGTATGTCGTAAAGCATTAGAGCAAACCGCAGTTGAAGTGAAAGAAAATGAAATGCTTTATATCAAGGCGTGTTTTGGGGTAAGTAGTACAGCTTTTAGTGGTTTTGATTATACAGGCTTGTTTGAGCAAGCAGATAAGGCGATGTACCAAGCCAAACGGAATGGTAAAAATCAGGTCAGAACGGCATTTACGTTATAATTGAGTTGGGGAAATCTTGTGAAATTGATACAGAAAAATGGCCAGCCTCGTTATGGGCGTTTTGATCAGATACCTTCACAGATCAATTTGGATGACTATATTTATAAAACGCCTTATGGCCAAGTACTAAAAGGCTGGCGCAAGCAGCTGAAATATAAAAAATTTAAATTCTGTGGTTTACAACATGAGCATTACAGCATTGGTATTGCGATTGTCGATCTATCATGGGCAGGGCATGGCTTTTTCTATGTTTATGATCATCTTTCTAAAAAAGTAATCGAATGGAATGCGATTCAGCCATTAGCGTTGAAAACCCAACTTGATGAACAACCTTTATTTAGTCAAAGCTATTTTAAAAAATCTGCTTATCAATTTGATATGCAACACGCCAATGGTGTGCGTTATATCCAAGTGACCAAACATGGCGAAGTACAACTGAAAGCGCGTATTTTTTGTGCAGGTACGGATGCTTTAAGTTTATGTAGCCCAACTGGGATCAATGGCTGGACATATACGCAAAAACAAACCACTTTGGCAGTAGAAGGCTTTTTCATTAGCCCAGATCAACAGCAGATCGAGTTCAATGCGTATAGTCTTGCTGCACTCGATGATACCTGTGGTTTTTTACGACCTGAAACTGCTTGGTTTTGGTTGTCTTGTCAGTTCCGTGATGCAAATGATCGCCGCATTGGCTTGAATCTCGCATCAGGTGTCAATGAAAGTTTTGGTAATGAAAATGCATTGTGGGTTGATGGTCGTTTATATCCACTCACTGATATTTTATTTGAGCAACAAAATGAAAATTGTTGGTCAATTCGTTCTTTAGATGAGCGATTAAATTTGCTAGTTGAAACGGGTTGGTGTCGTTTTGAGAATATTAACCTACGCTTGATTGGCAGCCAGTTTAATCAATGGCAAGCGAAAGTCTGCGGTACGATTGAACATGAAAATGTTGAACTGGTGATGTTAAATCAAGAATATGGGTTGTTAGAACAGCATTATGCGAAGTGGTGATAATGACAGAAAGAATCCCCTAAATTCAAAGGGGATTCTTTTGATACGTGAATTAAAGCCCTGCTTGCCAGAATGCTTCACCCGCAGCAATTGGATCATTGGTCTTCGCTAAAGTATCAACCCAAACATCATATTGGCGAATAACAGGATGTTGATTTGGATGGAAATCCTTTTTAAACCAGTCATTATATTGAGATCTTTTTGCAGTCAAAATACCGTTACGACCGAAGAACCACGGTAAACCTTTACGTGCCATATCAAACCGTTGTCTCAAATTAAAACCATCAGTTTTTAGCATTACATCTGTACGATACAAAGTAAAACCAAACATCATCACTGTGGTAAAGAGCAGTGCAAAACGTCGAGTTGCTTCTGGTACATCACCGACTTGCTTCATCACATCAAAAGCAACATCACGATGTTCCATTTCTTCAATCGCATGCCAAGCGAATAGCGCACGAACAAATGGATCTGCCTCCGCTAAAGTCTCTTTTTTACTATAAAAAGTATCTGCCATTAACGCAGTTAAATGCTCTGCAGCTGCGGTCATGGCAATGTTGTATTGAGCCGAACGGTTTTTTAATTCAAATCTAAAAATCTTTTTCAAACGTGCAGTGAATTGATCTACAGGCATGCCTTGCTCTTTCATGATCTGATTCATTTTGTCATGTGCAATACCATGCTGTGCTTCCTGACGGATAAAATCAGCCACACGTTCTTGCAAGTCAGGATCATTAATTTTGTCGCGGAATAAACGCACACATTCAATAAAATAGCGCTCACCATCAGGAAAAGTCAGGCTTAATGCATCAAACATACGAGTACGAAATGGATCACCACCAAACCAAAAACGTGGTGCTTGATCTAAATGAAAATCTAGTTTTGTTCTAACAACTGGCTCAACTTGATAGGAAACATGTGCATTCATTTTTTGCTATTCCTTGTCTTTTCTTCATGAACTCAGTATGGAAAAAGTCCGATGAAATGTTTTGACAGTTACAGCCAAGTTTTATACAAATAACGACAGGTCAGGATGAGATCGGGATATGTCAGTTAAAATTATTATTGGATACCTACGATTATTTAATCGTGTTTTGCAACAAGAACAAATTGATTTGTCTAAAGTTGTTGCGCCTGAGCTTTGGCAAGCTTTTCATACTTGCTTGCAAAATCCAGATGAGCATGATTTTGATGTCGAACGTTATGCGTTGCTTTTGCAATCTGCACAAGCTTATTTCCCTCGACCGATTACATTAGTATTGGCTGAACATGCCAATTTGCAAGATTTGGGTTTAATGGGTTATTTGGCTTCAACCAGTTTAGATCTGCAACAAGCGTTACAGCTTTTACAACGTTATTATTCTTTGGTTTTTAAACAGACCAATTTAGAACAACTGAATGTTCAGCAGTTTTCTGATTATATTCAAATTGTTTGGGGAGCATCCTATAGTGATTATCGGGAAATGTATGAGCTAAATCTGGCGCTGATCTTTAAAATTTCTCAGTCTATTGTACAAGATGCCCTCATTCCACCACAGATGATTCAATTTGGTTACGCACCACATACAGCTTTATATCATTTTGAAAAATTTTATGGTTGTCCGATCCAAATTCAAGCTGGACAATATGCAATTTGCTTTTCAAATCAAATTTTAAAAGCAAAAAGCATCGCTGCAGACCAACAATTAAACCATGTACTCTCGACTCAAGCTCAGCAATCACTGAATAGCATTGCTTCTTTTGAGATTCAGCAACAACAGTTCCGTCAAAAAATACAAACGCATATTGAACAACGACTTTTACAACAAGAAGAACTACTGCTCAGTTATGTTGCTAAGCGTTTACATTGTTCAGAACGAACATTACAACGCCAACTCAAAACCTATCAGCTTAATTTTCAAAATATTTTAGATCAGTACCGTTTGGAACAAAGTAAACTGTATTTGCAACAGGGCAAATCATTGTCAGAAATTGCGGAACGTTTAAATTATGCTGATCAAAGTGCGTTTGGGCGGGCGTTTAAGCGTTGGACAGGAATTACACCCAAGCAGTTTTTGAAATCTCTTTAACTTTAAAGCAAGCTAAAGAGATTTATGGATTGTTTTTAGCGTGTTTTTAAACGTGGATAATTAAAAACAATTGCTAGGATTGCGCACACTGCAAGAATCCAGCAATAGTAGATATTGCCAATTAGTTCAACTGGCGAGAGTTTGGCAATTGAACAAGCAAGCAGTAATTGAGCACCGTAGGGAATAATCCCTTGGATTACGCAAGAAAAAATATCAAGTAAAGCTGCACTTCGCTTAGGGTCAACACCATATTCTTTCGCTACTTCACGTGCCATATCTCCTGATAAAATAATCGCAACGGTATTATTGGCGACAAATAAATTTGAGAATATGACCAGAAAACTCATGCCTAATTCACCTGCACGCTGTTTGCCAAATTTGAATAGACGTGTAATCGTATAAATACGTTGAATAAGCCATTGCAAACCGCCTTCTTTTTGCATCAGGGTAGACAAACCACCTAGCAACATGGAAAGTAATGCCACCTCAAACATGCCAACAAAGCCATCGTAAATTGAGTTATTGAGTTTTAATAAATCAAATTCAGGTTTTTCAATCAGACCAATCACACCTGACAAAATAACACCAATCATTAATACAGCAAGTACATGCAAGCGTGTAAAGGCAAGAAAAAAAACAGCTAAATAAGGCAAAATAAGCAATAAATCATAAGGTTTTGATGGAATGGAATCTGTTTGGTGACTCATCATTACATAAAGCATTAATGTAATGATTGCGGCAGGAAAGGCAATCCAGACATTCACCCTAAATTTATCTCGAAGTTCAACATTTTGGCTACGTGTGGCAGCGATCGTTGTATCCGAAATCATAGATAAATTATCACCAAACATAGCGCCTCCCACCACTGCACCTATGGCATAGAGAGGTGCTATCTCTGTTGCTTGCGAAAAACCGAATGCAATTGGTGCACAAGCTGCGATGGTGCCCATAGACGTTCCCATGGCTGTTGCAATAAATGCCGCAATAATAAATAACATGGGTAACACAAATTCAGGCGAAATCAGCGAAAGTCCCAATTGTACTGTCGCATCGACACTGCCTATGGCACTGGAGACACTGGCAAAAGCACCTGCCAACATAAATACCATAAACATTAAAATTAAATTTGGATGACTAGCACCTTGTAGGAATTCCTCAATTGCCGTATTGAGTTTCTGTTTATAAAGTAGTAATGCCAGAATAACAGCTGGAATCGCGGCAATAGGTGCTTTGACTTGATAGAATGCAAATTCTGTCCCGATCATTGAATGATAGAGACCACTCCCGAGAAAGATGATCAAAAATACCAATAGTGGTAGCAAAGCAAGGGCATTGCTTTGTACTTTTTCCTGAGTGTGGGAAGACATAAAAATAAAAAGAAAACTTAAAAATTGCGAGTAGTATAAAGGAGCTGAGCTCATTTCTAAAATCAGCCTCGATGAAGCTAAAATTAGGAAGCTTTGATCATTGAGAAAAAGCTGAAAATATAGATAAATGTAGCAGGGCAGTTGTAAGTAGCAACATTCACTGCTGCAATCACGTCAAACTCTGTTCAATGAACAAAAAATAGCGTTACAATGCAGTGTTATTGTATGACTACAAACAACTCCTCAATTTATATAAATCAAGGAAAGCATAATCCTATGTCACGTCTTGCCACTCGTTTTGAACAGCTTAAATCTCAGCACCGTAAAGCGCTTGTTTCTTATGTTATGGCAGGAGATCCGCATCCACAAGTCACGGTTCCATTGCTTCATCAAATGGTTGAAGCAGGCGTTGATGTAGTTGAGTTGGGTTTGCCATTCTCAGACCCAATGGCGGATGGTCCAGTGATTGCCTTAGCTGCTGAACGTGCTTTAGCAGGTGGATCGAGCACACTCGATGCTTTGAATATGGTGAAAGAATTTCGCGAAAAAGATCAAACGACACCCGTTGTTTTAATGGGGTATTTAAATCCTGTTGAAGTGATTGGTTATGAAAAGTTTGTGGCTTATGCGAAAGATTGTGGTGTTGATGGTGTACTTTTGGTGGACTTACCCCCTGAAGAATCAAAGCAATTTGGCGATGTCTTAAAACAAAATGAGATGGATCAAATTTTCTTACTCGCACCAACATCAACTGATAAACGTATTCAGCATGTTGTAAATCAAGCCAGTGGCTTTGTTTACTATGTGTCGTTAAAAGGTGTGACAGGTGCAGCAACACTAGATACCTCTGAAGCAGCAGCTCGTATTGCGAAAATTAAGAGCATGACTAACGTTCCTGTTGGAGTTGGTTTTGGGATTAGTGATGCAGCTTCTGCAAAAGCAATGGGTCAAGTTGCTGATGCCGTAATCGTAGGAAGTGCTTTCGTTAAATCTTTTGCGACATTGCCAGCAGACGAAGCTGTGCAACAGACGCTGAATAAAGTGAAGGAGCTTCGAGCCGCGCTCGATGAGTTAGTATGAGTCAAGAGTTAACAGCAGGGAAGGTTCTGAGCCCATCAACGCCTTGGACAGAGCGTCAAGTGCCTGGTATTCAAGTTGTGAATGAACAACAAACATTCAAAGCAACATTTACGGAACCAACCATTGAATGTCCTGAATGTCATGCCTTAGTAACACGTACGGCAATGTCATTTAATGCCTACGTATGCCCACAATGCGATGAGCATTTGCGTATGCGGGCACGTGATCGTTTGAATTGGTTCTTTGATCAAGTCAATGCAGAGTTAGGTCAAGAATTTAGTGCGAAAGATCCATTGAAGTTTGTGGATAGCAGACCTTATCCAGAGCGTATGCGTGAAGCACAAGATAAAACTGGTGAAACAGAAGCGTTAGTTGTAATGCAAGGTTCATTAAAAGGTTTGGACTTGGTGGCTTGTGCATTTGAGTTCGATTTTATGGGTGGTTCAATGGGGACCGTTGTTGGTGATCGTTTTATCCAAGCGGCAGAACGAGCAATTCAACTACATCAACCGTTAATTTGTTTTGCTGCTTCAGGCGGTGCTCGTATGCAAGAAGGCATGTTGTCTTTAATGCAAATGGCACGCACTTCGGCTGCGATTCAAAAAATGAAAGAAGCTCGTGTTCCATACCTCGTTGTATTGACTCATCCCGTCTATGGAGGTGTAACAGCTTCATTAGCGATGTTAGGTGATGTACATATTGCCGAACCGAAAGCGATGATTGGTTTTGCAGGTAAACGCGTCATTGAACAAACAGTTCGCGAGAAATTGGAAGAACCGTTCCAACGTGCAGAATATTTGCTTGATCATGGTGTGGTCGATCAAATTGTTCATCGTCATGCATTACGTGATACTGTATATCGACTCGTAGCTAAACTGATGAATTTACCTTGAAACTGGACGCACCACATTCTACAGATACATTAACAACATGGCTCGATTATTGGGGCCATGTTCATGTTACAGGCATTGATTTAGGTTTAGAGCGCGTAATTCCCGTTGCTGAAAAACTGGGAGTTATGCAACCTCAAGCAAAAGTTTTTACTGTGGCAGGAACGAATGGTAAAGGCTCAACAACAACGACACTCGCTGCAATTTTAAATGCACAAGGTTATAAAGTTGGTTTATATCAATCACCGCATATTTATCGTTTTAATGAGCGGGTAAAACTTGCTGGGATTGAAGTTGATGATCAAAGCTTAGTTGATGCCTTTGTGTTGGTTGACCAAGCCCGCCGAGAATGTGGTTTATCATTGTCCTTTTTTGAAGCAACCACTTTGGCTGCTTTTCTTATTTTTAAACTAAAACAATGTGATGTATGGGTACTTGAGGTTGGCTTAGGTGGTCGTCTGGATGTCGTGAATGTGATTGATCCTGATATTGCCGTGATTACCAATATTGGTTTAGATCATGTCGAATGGTTAGGTGACACGATAGAAAAAATCGCCTTTGAGAAAGCAGGGATTATTCGTCCGAATATTCCAGTGGTATTTGCGGGTCAACAACAATTACCCCAAGCGATTCAAGATAAAGTAGCTGAAACTCAAGCAGATCTATATGCGCTGAATCGAGATTATTTTTATCAACTTAATGACGATGGTCAAACTTGGTCATTTGCATCCTCTGGCACAACGCTAAAACTGCCAATCGGTCAGCTTGCATTCGATAATATTTCGACTGCTGTTGCAGCGGTACTGGTGAGTGGTATTGAGGTCTCTCAGGCAGCGATTGCAACAGGTATTCAGCAAGCACGTTTGCAAGGTCGTTTTGAAATACGGCAAATTCAAGACAAAACAGTGATTTTTGATGCTGGACATAATCCACATGGCGTCGAATTTTTATTGAATCAATTGCGAAAATTCTTAAAATACAATAAACAGTACACAGATGTTGTCGCAGTATTTTCAATGTTGGCAGATAAAGATATCTCGTCTGTCACCGATTTACTAAAAACAACAGTAAAAGATTGGTTTATTGCTAGTTTAAATGTACCTAGAGCAGCCCCATTGCATCAATTACATGATGCATTACAAGGTCAACAGGTATATGAGTACGGTAATATCCAGCAAGCCTTTGAAGATGTGCTGAAGCAAAGTAATAACAATCAGCTGATTTTAGTCTGTGGATCGTTTCATACCTTAGAAGCGGTTTGGGAGTATTTAGAACAATGTCAATGAATAACAAACAACGCTGGATGGGAGGCGTTGTTCTATTGGGTGGAGGTGTTTTATTGGCAGCATTACTCCTTAAAGGTAATGACGAAATAGGGCATGACAAAACGCAAACGGCAATTACACACCCAATTCCTAAAACAGAACCTAAAACTCAAACAGCTCAATCGACCCAAGAAGGTGAAATGGTTTCATTACAACCATTAGCGGTAGATGTTGAGACAGAAAAAAGATTGCTTGAAGAACAACGCCGTTCTCGTGAGAAAGCCGTTGCTGAACAAGAAGCACGTGCAGCTGATTTTCTAAAAATGCAACAAGAAGCTGAAGCTGCTGCTGCGCGTAAAGCAGCCGAAGAATACGCTGCAATTAATGCACGCCGTACAGCCGAACAGGAAAGCTCTGATAACATTCCGCCAGAGCTTGGCGAAGATGATAAAGCTAAGACACAACGAGCAACCGAAGAAAAAAATAAATTAGATGAAAAGAAAAAATTAGAACAGCAAAAAACAGATCAGCAGAAAAATGATACTGATAAAAAGTTAGCGGAAGACAAGCGCAAGGCTGAAGCCGAAAAAAAGTTGGCAGAAGAGAAGCGTAAGGCAGAAGCTGAAAAAAAGGCTGAGGAAGATAAGCGTAAAGCTGACGCTGATAAAAAAGCGTTAGAAGAAAAGCGTAAAGTTGAGGCAGACAAGAAAGTTGCCGAAGATAAACGTAAAGCCGAAGCTGAGAAAAAAGCAGCTGAAGAGAAGCGTAAAGCTGAAGCTGAGAAAAAATCGGCTGACGAGAAAAAGCGTAAAGCTGATGCTGAGAAAAAAGCCGAAGCTGAAAAGGCTCGTGATCTCATGGAAAATGGAGATAAAAAGTGGATGGTACAAGTGGCATTGGCTGCTAACCAAGCCAATGCAGATGCAGTTGTATCTAAATTGCGTGCCAAAGGTTATAAGGTTACAACAAGCCCGACTTCAAAAGGAATTCGTATCATGGTTGGACCATCGAAGGACCGAGATGTTGCAGATGCAGCACGTAAAAAAATTACCTCTGATGAAAGTTTAAATATGAAATCAGCGTGGGTGATTGATTGGGTTCCACTTGATCAGCGATAACAAAAGATAAACGACTAGATCAAAGCTGGAAAGCGTCTGGTTTTGACCTTGTTACAAGTGTTCTATTTCTGCGGGCAGTGAGTACAAGATGAGTAGCGGCTTTAAGATATTAGAACACTTTATATTTTCAGAGGATTCGAGTGTTAGTGCACTTTCTGGCGCGGCTTGTGTGGGGGATGATCTCTACTTGGTTGGAGATGATGTGGGTTTCTTACTCAAAACCGATCGAAAAAATAACATCAATCGTGCGACTAATTTTGAAAAAATTCCATTATTTGAACAGCCTAAGCATACGACACTAACGGTATTTAGTAAAAAAACTAAACCAGACTTTGAAGCGCTTAGCTGTATTCGCTTTGACGGACAACCTCAGTTACTAGTGATGGGTTCAGGTTCTACAGAAAATCGAAAAAAAGCATTATTGTATAATCCAGCTGATCATCAGGTTCATGTTTTACTTGATACCTCGGATTATGATTTCCTAGAACATTGTTTGGCGTTGACTGGTGGCGCTGATCTCAATATAGAAGCAGTTTGTTCAGATCAAAACAATTTATACATTTTTCAACGTGGCAATATCAATCGTTTTCATGGTGTTTTAGTCTTTGATTTAATAAAAATTCAAAATGGAAAATCATTAGAATGTGCGCTCAAAAAATCATTCAATCTGACATTACCAGAGCTTGAAGGGGCAGCAAGTGGTATTTCTGATGCTTATTTTTTTGTGGAGAAAAATCTAATTGTTGCCACTGCTGCGGTTGAGCAAACATTAAATACTTATGATGATGGCGCGGTGCTAGGCAGTTTTATTTTGGTGTTATCGCCTGAGGGAAAAATTTTATATACACATCTGATTCAGGATTCGAAAGGACAAACTCTTGCTATTAAAGTAGAAGGAATTACATGGTTAGAGTCGACATCGGATGGTGAGGTATTTTTATTGGTCACGGATAGCGATGGTGGTGATTCTGAAGTTTTTAAACTATTACTTAGCAACTCTGTTTTTGCCAATTCTTCACGTTAGTCCGTATTTCTTAACTTACCATTCAACTTATAAAATTAGGTTTTTTAAAAGCCCAATAAAAAATGCATAAAACCCAAAAATTAAAGAAACAAATCTTACACGTCTAAGCTCTATCTCTCTAAAAATTGGATTTAATCTAAAACTCATCTCGCAATCTAAATAGATGCTGGATTCGAAAGTTGTTGTTGAATCCATTTTATATTTTCAGGGGTGAAAAGGTGGTCAATATTTTTCCAAATAATATGATAGCCGTATCCTCCTTGTTTCATTTCTTTAACCGCATCTTCAATTGCCCAATGCTCAAAAATAATTCGATACATCGCAATTGTGGCACCAGTTCGATCTGAGCCATGATAGCAATGCACTAGGATTTTCTGGTTTTGTTGTTTAGCAGTTTGAATAACACGCATTGCTTCTAACAAGTCTTTACGATTGATTGCCCAAGTATTGATTGGAATGTGTACCAGATTAAAAGGCTGATCTTTTAAAACTTTGGCATCTTCATTTCTAGCTCTCAAATTGATAATCGTATTAATTTGATGAGCTTCAAGGCTTGGGATCAAATCAATACTCGGCTGTTCGCTACGAAAAACATCTGAACTAATTTGATAAAAATTATGAGTGTTAGAAATAAGAGTTCCCCAATTTTGAGGACGTTGGTCTTTTTCTAAACTCGAATGCTGCATACACCCAGAAACATTAAGCGTTGATAAAAGAACAACAGTGATAAGCGCTTTTTTCATATTATTGATAACGATCAAATTCAACAGGATCATGCGCACAAATTAACTCAATACTCGGTTCATGTTGAGCCAGATATTGTAACTGTTTAAGGTTATGTAACCTTTGTCGATTATCTTCTGCCAATAAACGTTCAGTAAAATCTAAGGCTCTCAATTTGTTTTTTGGATTGAGTTCTAAATGGGTGTAATACGCATCACCACAGAATAAAATCCAGCCTTCAGCTTTTTTAATTGCAATACCACAATGTCCAGCAGTATGACCAATCAATGGAATCATCAATATTTCATCTTGGAAAAAAGGAAGACCTTGAACCCTTTTTAAATTAAACCAAGCTTCACCATTGGTATGTTCAGCAAAATTCCAATGACGATGTTGTTTAAATTGTTCAGTTTTATAACGAAGTTTACCTTTGGCTGTTAATGTCTGTGTTGCATTAAACTCGGAAGCTAAAATATGCACGGTTGCATTAGGAAAATCTGAGATACCACCTGCATGATCAAAATCAAGATGTGTGACAAAGATATGTTGCACATCTTCAGGGCGTAAACCTAATTTTTGAATTTGTTCGATGGCACTTAATTTGAGATTGGGCACAATCGAACCAAATTGAGTCAGTAATGAACCTAGACGTTGTTCAGTGTGCAAATAGTCCTGTGTACCCAAGCCTGTATCAATTAAAACCAGACCTCGATCAGTTTCAATAAGTAGGCAATGACAAACTAGATGTGCTTTCCAGCCTTTCTGTCCAAATAGGGGAGCACAAACAGGGCAGAAGCTTCCGCAATGGAGATGATGGATGTTATAAATCATCGTGATTGTTATTCTATTTTGAAGAGAATTATTTTTATAACGTATCGACTAAAAAATACCAACAAGTTTTTATTTTGCGATTTAAAAAGCCTATCGGGTCGATAGGCAATAGAGTTTGTTATTCAGATTCAATAGTTTTTTACTGTTCGACTTGCGTTTGTAAAAAGTATTGTTTGTTTCATGTACGACGCACTTCGTTTGTCTTGCGCTGCGTTTGAAGCCTTTAGTCGGCTTCAATCTTTTAACTCACAGCATAGCTGTTTCGACTTGCGTTCGTAACGAGCGTTTCTCGTTTGATCCTCACTCAGGTTGTGGTGTTAAACGTAGATAAGGTTTCACTGCGGTATAGCCTTGAGGAAAGCGTTGTTTAATTTCCTCTTCATCTTTCAACGACGGTACAATGACGACATCTTCGCCATGTTGCCAATTTGCAGGTGTTGCGACTTTATGTTTATCTGTTAGCTGTAATGAATCAACCACTCGCAACACTTCATTAAAGTTACGACCTGTTGAGGCTGGATAAGTAATAATCAAGCGGACTTTTTTATTCGGATCAATAATGACCAGTGAGCGAACAGTTAAGGTCTCACTCGCATTTGGGTGGATAAAACCATATAGTTCAGAAACTTTACGATCTTTATCCGCAATAATTGGAAAGTTGACCTTAGTATTTTGTGTTTCATTAATATCTTGAATCCAGCTTTTATGCGATTCAACATCGTCGACTGAGAGTGCAATTGCTTTGACGCCACGCTTTGTAAATTCATCTTTCAGTTTAGCGGTGAAGCCAAGCTCAGTGGTACAAACTGGGGTGAAATCCGCTGGATGTGAGAATAAAATGCCCCAGCTGTCGCCTAAAAATTGATAAAAATCAATATGACCGTCGCTAGAGTCTTGTTGGAAATTCGGGGCGATATCACCTAAACGTAATGTCATTTAATTAGTCCTCAATACATTATTGATGTTTTATGTGTGTATTTAATATGCAGGAATCACTTTATAAATAAAATTATTGTTTTTTCATTTTGTTATGAGAATTTAAGATAATTGAATGTAGCGAAGCTAAAAAATTGATCATAAATTCACACGCAAAGCGATGTAAGTTAAATCCAAATTTGCTACATTAACGCTCTTTAGTTGTGTGATGTCAGAATCGCCTCGCAGTTTTTTTACCTGTTTGGATGCAAAGCCCTTGTAGTTCTTATTTCTGACTCCATAATAACAGCTAAGAAAAAATTACTTATTTAAACAAACAGGATTAGAGAGTTTATTCATGTTGGCAAGTCTGATCGGAGGTATCTTCGGTACAAAAAATGAGCGTGAGCTCAAACGCATGCGTAAAATTGTTGAACAAATTAATGCGCTTGAACCGACGATATCTGCTCTTAGCGATGCAGACCTCTCTGCAAAAACTCCAGAATTCAGACAGCGTTTTAGCAACGGTGAAAGTTTAGATAAATTGATGCCTGAAGCCTTTGCAGTCTGCCGTGAAGCAGCAAAACGGGTTATGGGTATGCGTCACTATGATGTGCAGCTCATTGGTGGTATTACCTTACATGAAGGTAAAATTGCTGAGATGCGTACAGGTGAAGGAAAAACCCTCATGGGTACTTTGGCTTGCTATCTCAATGCATTGAGTGGTCAAGGTGTTCATGTGATTACGGTAAATGATTACTTGGCGCAACGTGATGCTGAGCTGAATCGTCCGTTATTTGAATTTTTAGGTCTTAGCATTGGCGTGATTTATTCAATGCAAATGCCAGCCGAAAAAGCTGAAGCTTATTTCGCCGATATTACTTACGGTACCAACAACGAATTTGGTTTCGATTATCTACGTGACAACATGGTATTTTCTCTACAAGAGAAAAAACAACGTGGCTTAAGCTATGCGATCATCGATGAAGTTGACTCAATCCTGATTGATGAAGCACGTACACCACTCATTATTTCTGGACAAAGTGAAGATTCATCTCATTTGTATCAGTTGATTAATAGTATTCCACCAATACTACGTCCACAGAAAGAAGAAAAAGTGGCTGATGGTGGACATTTCTGGGTAGATGAGAAACAGCGTACAGTTGAAATGACTGAAGTGGGTTACGAGACTGTTGAACAAGAATTAATTCGTATGGGATTGTTGGCTGAGGGTGAGAGTCTTTACTCAGCGACCAATTTGAATTTGGTTCACCATGTGACTGCTGCAATTCGCGCGCATTACTTATATCAAAAGAACGTACATTATATTATTGGCGTAAATCCACAGACTCAAAAAGAAGAAGTCATTATTGTGGATGAAAGTACTGGTCGTACTATGCCGGGTCGTCGTTGGTCTGAAGGTTTGCACCAAGCAGTTGAAGCCAAAGAGAACATGGAAATTCAACCAGAAAACCAAACTTTGGCAACCACGACTTTCCAAAATTATTTCCGACTTTATAAAAAGCTTTCAGGTATGACAGGTACAGCTGATACTGAAGCTGCTGAAATGAAAGAAATCTATGGTTTAGATGTTGTTATTATCCCAACTCACCGTCCGATGGTGCGTAAGGATCATAACGATTTAATTTATTTAAATCGTAATGGTAAATACAATGCCATTATTGAAGAGATCAGTAATATTCGTCAAAAAGGTGTTGCGCCGATTTTGATTGGTACGGCAACGATTGAAGCAAGTGAAATATTATCTTCAAAACTGCTGCAAGCAGGGATTCATCATGAAGTTTTGAACGCAAAACAACATGAGCGTGAAGCAGATATTATTGCGCAAGCAGGTAGCACAAATGCCGTCACGATTGCAACCAACATGGCGGGTCGTGGTACGGATATTTTGCTGGGTGGTAACTGGAAAGCAAAACTTGCCAAAATTGAAAATCCTACCCCTGAAGACGAAGCTCATTTACAAGCACAATGGGAAAAAGATCACGAAGATGTGTTAAATTCTGGTGGTTTACATATCATCGGTTCGGAACGTCATGAATCTCGTCGTATTGATAACCAGCTTCGTGGTCGTGCAGGTCGTCAAGGTGACCCAGGTGTATCACGCTTCTATTTATCACTTGAAGATGATTTGATGCGTATCTTTGCGGGCGATCGTGTCGTTGCGATGATGCGTGCAATGGGCTTGCAAGAAAATGAAGCCATTGAGCACAAAATGGTGAGTCGTTCGATTGAAAATGCGCAGCGCAAAGTTGAAGCACGTAACTTTGATATTCGTAAAAATCTATTGAAGTACGACGATGTAAATAATGAACAACGTAAAATTATTTACTCACAACGTGATGAGATTTTGGCAGAAAGTACATTACAAGATTATATCGAAGAGATGCATAAAGAGGTGATGAAAGGGGTAATTGCGAACTTCATTCCACCTGAATCAATCCATGATCAATGGGATATTCCTGGTCTAGAAACTGCTTTACGCACGGATCTAGGTATCGAGCTTCCTGTACAGCAGTGGTTAGATCAAGATCGCCGCTTGGATGAGGAAGGTTTGATTGCGCGTATTTCTGATGAAGTAATTGCACGTTATCGTCAACGCCGTGAGCAAATGGGTGATGAGTCAGCCGCAATGCTCGAACGTCACTTTATGTTGAATTCACTTGATCGTCATTGGAAAGATCATTTAGCAGCGATGGATTATTTACGTCAAGGGATCCATTTACGTGGCTATGCTCAGAAAAATCCTGAGCAAGAGTATAAGAAAGAAGCGTTTAATTTGTTCGTGAATATGCTGGGTATTATTAAATCAGATGTTGTAACTGATCTATCCCGCGTTCACGTACCAACAGCAGAAGAGTTGGCTGAATTAGAAGCTCAGCAACAACGTCAAGCTGAATCTATGCGTCTTTCTTTTGAACATGATGATGTTGATGGTTTAACAGGTGAAGTGACGATTTCTGAAGAGAGTGGTAGCTTATCTGGAAATGCAGTATTTCCAGTGCCAGAAAGCCGTAATGCGCCATGCCCATGTGGTTCAGGTTTAAAATATAAACAATGTCACGGTAAAATTTAAAATTTTGACTTAGTTTGTATTCAAATGAAAAGCAGAGCATTTGCTCTGCTTTTTTACGAGAAGTAACTTGTGTCTAGAGCAACTTTGTAGTTTTATTATGAGAATTATCCTCCTTAATTGGATTCGCATTAAAAGCGGGAAGACAATGAAAAAGCCATTACAACTTTTAATTTTAGCGAGTGCTGCATTATCTGGCGTTGCACTTGCAGACAACGTTCCTCAAACGACTACGGTCGATAAAGTGCTTGCAGCAAAAGGAGCGACTACTGCTGATGCACAGGTTAAACGTGAAGTTACCACTGTGATTAGCCCACGTACTGGTATTCGTTATACTCTAGGTGATACAGGTAATCGTCCAATCGTGTTGCAAACTGCGGCAATTGCACCTGCAAACTCTGCCAATATTAATCGTATTGTTGCATCTAATCCTGCTTTATCAGCAAGAAGCCAAGAGAAAGCAAAAGTTGCTTTAATCGGTGAAGCGGCAGTGCAAACGGCGAGTGCTCATCCACCCAAATAAATATTTAATGTCAAAAAAAGAGATGCTCAGCATCTCTTTTTTTATAAAAAGCTAGGTAAAAGTATTAGACCAATAATAATGCCGAATAATAACCATTTAGACACATAGTACAAACGACGATTACGTTGTTTTAATTCACGACCATAGGCGTGTACAGCATAGCCATATTTGAAGATGCGATTAATGAAACCAGTTTTATCTTGATCATCATTGGGTGAACTTGCAGCAGACATTACGTTTCGTCCGAACCAATGATTTACTTTCTGTGCCCAACCCCATTTCATTGGACGTTCAATATCACAGAATAAGATAATACGTGTTTCATCTGTTTGATTATGTGCCCAATGAACATAAGTTTCATCAAAAACAGTGGCTTCACCATCTCTCCAAGAATAACGCTCCTGATCGACTTCAATGAAACAGTCATCGCTATTCGGTGTGACTAAACCTAAGTGGTAGCGAACAGAGCCCGCATAAGGATCACGATGTTTCCCAAGATAACTACCAGATGGTAATTCAGTAAACATGGCAGCTTTGACAGAGGGAATACTTTCCAACAGAGCGACTGTTTTAGGGCAGAGTTGTTGTGCTGATGGGTGGCTATCTTGATACCATTTCAGATAAAAGCGTTTCCAACCGCGTTTAAAAAAAGTATTAAAACCAGCATCATTATTTTTTTCTGAAGCTTTAATTTGATTTTGAAGTTGGATCGCTTCTTCTCGAATCACTTGCCAGTTATCTTGTAATGGTTTCAGTTCTGGGAATTGCGCCACATCAAAGAACGGTTGGTTTGGGAGTTTTGAAAAACCCGTCATAAACATGTTAACTGGGGCTAGGAATGTAGAATGGTCGAATAATTGTCGAGATGCTTTTAATCGTTCCTTGCCACGATAATAAGTGTATAGGAAGCTGACTAAAAATACGGCAACGATAATCACTGCGTACATATATACAGTCGTCTAAAAAATAGGAGGTAGGTATTTTAGCACAAAAAATATTTTGCAGAATGTTGTTGTTAGACCAAGTGTAAAAGGTTTGAAATTGCCCGATGAATGGTTATCGGATGATTAATTAAGTAAATCATCCGAGAATAAGAGGTATGATTAAATTTGGTTATTTACATCATCATTTTTGGTTTCACGAATCAGTAAAAACGCGATTAAAGAGAGAATGGATGCCAAACTGAGATATAAACCAACGGCACCCAGACCATAGTTTTCTGCCAGTTTGGTGGCGATATAAGGGGCAAAAGACGCACCAAAAATACCTGCCAAATTGAATGTCAAGGCTGAACCTGTGTAGCGTACTGAGGTTGGGAAAATTTCAGAAAGTACAGTGCCAATCGGGCCATAAGTCAGTCCCATGATGGAAAGGCCAATACAGAGGAACAGGAACACCAGTATTGGGTTGCCTGAACCTAGTAATGGCGCAAAGCATAATCCGAACAGTGCTGAAAGTACGCAGACAGCAATCGAGGTATTTTTACGGCCAAACTTCTCTGCAAAAATCGCAGACAGTGGAATAAATGCTGCAAAGCATAGCGTGGCAATCAACTGTAAGCCAAGAAAATCACCGCGCGCATAACCGAGTTGAGTGGTTCCCCAGTTCAATGCAAACACGGTGGTGAGATAGAACACTACGAAGGTACAGATTGCGGCAATGGTGCCCAATACCAACATCGGGAAATGTCTGGTCATAACTTCTTTGAAAGGGACATTGACCTCTTTCTGCTTATTCAACACTTTCTGGAAAGCAGGGGTTTCATGCAGTTTTAAACGGATATACAAACCGACCAACACCAGAATTGCACTGGAGATAAATGGAATACGCCAGCCCCATGTCATAAAGGCCTGTTCAGACATAAAGGCATTCAGCAGGAGGAATGAACCTGTTGCCAGAATAAAGCCAATCGGTGCGCCAAGCTGTGGAAACATGCCATACCATGCACGTTTACCCTCTGGGGCATTTTCAGTGGCAAGTAGAACCGCGCCACTCCATTCACCGCCCAAGCCTAAGCCTTGTCCTAAACGGCATAAGGCAAGTAGCAATGGGGCAACAATGCCAATCTGGGCATAGGTTGGAAGCAGCCCGATACAGACAGTGGAAATTCCCATAGTGAGCAGGGCGGCAACCAGTGTGGCTTTACGCCCGATCCGATCACCCAGATGTCCAAAAATCGCCGCACCAATCGGGCGGGCAATAAAGGCGATGGCAAAGGTTGCCAGTGATTTGAGTACCGCAGCGCCATCACTGCTTTCAGGAAAAAATAAATGGGGGAAAATCAGCACTGCCGCTGTGGCGTAGATATAAAAGTCGAAAAACTCAATCGTAGTACCCACCAGACTGGCAAATAATACCCGTACCTTTGAATTACTGGCCACTTCAGTGGTGACAGTCGTAGCGTTTGACGACATACAAAACCTTAATGTGATTTATTCAGGAAACAGTAAAACCTGTCCTGAAATTTCTTTTGAATGCGGAATTTACCCAGCAAGCTGCCTGCGATGCATGGATTTATAATACATAGCAATAGATCGCTAAAAAGTGTAAACCTGCCCCTAATAGCACAAAAACATGCCAAATTGCGTGGCTATATCTTACCTTTTTTAAGGCATAAAACAATGTGCCAACCGTATACGCCAGTCCGCCTGCGATCAGAAGTTGTATTGCATCTCTGGAAAGATAGCGTTGCATGTCATCCATCACCAGAACGGCCAGCCAACCCATGATCAGATAGGCTGCCAGTGATACTTTCTGGAAGCGGTGAATAAACACCAGCTTAAACAATGTTCCAATCAGTGCAATGATCCAGAGGGCGATCAGTAGGTAATGTGCTTTCGCCGTTGGAATACCAATACTAAGGAAAGGCGTGTAGGTTCCAGCAATTAAATAATAAATGGCGGTATGATCCAGTTTTTTATACCAATAACGTTTACGTTCGTCCTGAGCAAAGTGATACAACATGGAGCTGCTGAGCAATAACACCAGACTCAGACCATAGACCCATAAGCTGATCCATTGTCCCAAAGGTAAACCATAGCCTTTCACAATCAGAAAAATGGCGGCAATCAATGCCAGTACTGCACCCAGGCCATGACTATAGGCATTGATCAGTTCTTCCTGTGGATCATAATCGAGTGGAGAGGTTGAAGCCATTTATAGCTCATCTGAATAAAAATACAACTGTATCGTAATGCAATTTCCCTTTTAAAGTAAGACGCTTTAGAATTTAGTTTCTATTTGTCAGGTTTTCACTATGTTTGCGCCGAAATTTTCTTTTGAACAGGAACAGCAGTTTTTCTTGGATATCCAGCAATCTATTGAAAATAAAAACTTTGAACGGCTGATTCTCAGTCAGTACAAGGGTGATCTGGCAGATCTGGAAAAAATGACTTTTCGCATGATTGAGTTGCAGGGGCAGGCAACCTTGTCTTGCCTGTATCACCACACCACTCAGGACATCACCAAAAACTATGCAATTGCTGAGGGGCTGGAGAAAATAGCAGACTTATTGGCGCAGTCTAAACAGGCAAATCTTTTTACGCTGGATCAGGATATGCAACTGAAAAAAAATAAAAAGAAAGCCATGCTGAATATCCAGAAAAAACAGGCTTCAGCAGTGAAGGTGGAACAGCATAACCGTGAAAAACAACGTTATGTACAACAGCAAAGCACGTTTTTAAAGCATCTCGGTATTACCGATGAAAAAGGACAGATCATTCCAAGCATGGCACGTAAGTGGAAGCAGATTAATAAATTTATTGAAATCTTTTCAAATGCCTATGAACAGATTGACGCTTCGCAACAGCAATTAAATATCGTTGATTTTGGTTCAGGTAAAGGTTATTTAACTTTTGCATTGTATGATTATTTACAGTCGCAACAAAAAACACCATTGATCACAGGAGTGGAATTGCGTTCCAACTTAGTCGAGTTTTGTCAGAATGTAGCTGATCAGGTAGGTTTCAATCATCTTGATTTCTTTGAAGGTGATGTACGTAGTTATCAACCTGAGAAATTGGACGTGATGATTGCTTTACATGCCTGTGATATTGCCACCGATTTTGCGATTCATACGGGTATTCGTCTGAATGCTTCAATGATTATGTGTGCGCCATGTTGTCATAAAGAACTTCGCCCACAATTACATAGCCCAGAAGTATTACAGCCGATGCTGCAATTTGGTATTCATGCGGGGCAACAGGCTGAAATGTTGACGGATACCCTACGTGCCTTATTACTGAAAGCATATGGTTATGAAACCAAAGTATTCGAGTTTGTTGCCTTAGAACATACCAGTAAAAATAAAATGATTTTGGCGACGAAACGTAAAGCACTTCAACAGCCTGATCCAAAAATTATGCAACAAATCCAAGCCTTAAAAGCCATGTATGGCATTGAAAAACAAAGCCTAGAATTATTATTGCAGGATCAGATGCCAGTCGAAAATATTGGCTGCAAATGTTAATCGAGTCTGGGGATTGTATGTATCAGGTCAAACACGGATGTTGGGATCAATTACAGCAAGATGCTAAATTGATCCGAACGCAGGTTTTTATTTGTGAACAAGGCATCACCGAAGCAGATGAGTGGGATGATCAAGATGTGATTTCTCAGCATTTTGTAATCTATGATCAAGATCAGCCGATTGCCACAGCGCGTTTGTTGCAGAACCACAGTGTAGGGCGAGTGGCTGTTGTTAAAGTCTATCGGGGGTAAGGTCTTGGACAAATGATTATGCTAGAAATTATTAGTTATGCTCAAAAGCAAGGTCTATCAGTATTGACATTATCCTCTCAAGTCCATGCGATCTCATTCTATGAAAAGCTAGGTTTTACTGTACAAGGTAATCCATATGATGAGTGCGGAATTTCGCACATTGAAATGACGATGAATCTAAATACTTTATAAATGAAAATCGTGTTGAGAGGCCTTACTCAACGGATCGTGATCAAGATGATATAAGCTCATATTTTGATGCTACTTTTGTTGGTTATGCTCAATAACTTCTGATGCAGCAGAAGCATGTTCATGTTGAGCAAGCTCTTTCTCTTGTTGGGCTTTACGTTGTGCACTAGGCATGTAATCAGGTTCTTGAGACATTGCTAAATAAAAAAAGCTGAGAAATATGGTACTTAATACGCCCACAATAATGACAAACTTCCATCCTAATACCGTTTCTTCATTTGAGTTTTTTTGTGGTGATGGTTGATTGCTCATAATAAATTCCAAAAATTAAAATTTTAAGGTTGCAGCATTAATCAATAAAACTAATAAAGCCTTAAATATTATATGGTTTTAAAATTACTTTGGGGAATTTATTTATATTTTGTATTGGATTCAATGCGTAAGAGGTCTGCAAAAGTCAGTTAAAAAAATCGCATTGTAGATATTAAAAATAGAAAAAAGCATAAATGATTGAATAATTGGGGATAGAAATAACCAAATTATTCAATCATGATTCATTCAAGATTTGACCGTGCAGCCTCAGAGGCGCTTCCAATCCTCAATCGCTTTTAAGCCTGTTTCGATCCCGACATCGTAGCTATAGCGGATTTTTGCTTTATTTTTAGAAAGTCGACCTGCCATGTTTTTTAGATCAGGGGGGCAAACTTCAAGAATTTGTTGTTTTGACGCTGAGCGAACAAATTGCACCGAATCATTGTAACGTTGAGTTCTGTTGAGCAAGCTTTGTGCAAAACCACGTTTTTGTTTAAACACATATTTAGCAAGCAACTGATCACCTTTGCTGCTAGCTTTATAATAATTCTTTGGTCGTGTTCGCAATACCATAAGTTTCGAAACATCATGTTGCTGAGCAGCCCAATGTATTGGGAGGGCATCCGCAACGCCGCCATCAAAGTATGGCTCACCAAATACGTCAACGGCTTGACGTGTGAGGACAGGGATAGAACTAGATGCTCTTAATCCATCTAAAATATTGTCTTTAGATGCTCTGATATAAGTGGCTTCACCTGAAATCGCATGGGTGAGCACCATATAAAATTCAGGGTGATTTTCAAATAGATGTGTCTGATTTAAAGGATATTCTTTTTCAACTACATCCCACATCCATTTTAAATCCAATAAATCACCGCCTTTAAAGAAGCGACCGTAATGGATAAATTCAGAGCGAAGGGAATGATCTAAATAGATTTGTAGAGTACGGCCTTGCTGAGCAGCCAAGTAATTTGCGACATTGGTTGAACCAGAAGAAACACCAACACATAGGTCAAAAGGATTAAATTGTTGCTGTAAAAATGCATCTAAGACACCGCTGGTAAATGCACCACGCATTCCACCACCTTCAACAACCAGTGCCTGACGATTTTGGTGAAGCATTGAAAATCTCGAATAACATGATAAATCCCTGTTTAACACGGATTCATCATGATCGACAATAATATTTTAGTGATGATGTTCATGCTCCGCATGCATTGTTTCTGTTGTCATCGATGACTCTGACATTTCAGATTGAGCTGCTGCTTTCTTCTGATTCATTGGCATATAGTCTGGTTCGTTGTTCATCGCCAAGTAAAAAATCACCATAAAAAGAAAACTTAAAATACAGGTGATAATGAGTGCTTTCCAACCCCAAGGTGAGGTTTCTGGACAGAGTTTTTCAGACATAGGATTTTTCCTAAAGAGAGAAAATAAATAGCCTTATAGCATAAAAGTATAATTCACTCCGTGTGCAGATGTTAATAAGCAAATCAAAAATCGACTTTTGTCCAATATGGATTACAGGATCGGATTGTTAAAATAGTCATAGTATTCAATACAATGAACACAGATTCTTTCAAGGTAGATAAGAAATTGAGCCTTTTTAAAGGCTAATTATCTATTTTGAAGATCATAATAATATTGATGAAAAACAAAATGTGATGGAGAAAAGAATGATTTTGGATTCAACGGATACGGATATTTTTGCAGCTGTTACGCAGTTTTATGTACGTTTAAGACGGGTAACGGGGCGTGTGGTTGATGTGCTTTATATGGTGGAAAATCAAGAATATGCACAGCATCTCATTGATTATGCTAAAACAATAGATGATACTGAGTTGCAAAGCCATGTGAATCATCTCACACGATCTTTTAATCTCGTGAAAGTGCCAGTTGTGGTAGAACAACCTGAGCAAGTTGTGGAACGACCTGTGCCTCAAAGAGTTTGGTTCTTAGGTTAAACCTTACTTTTTAAAGATCTAAAATAAATATTCCTCCCCCTTTGATCAAAGAGGGAGGACATACAAACAGCTTAGTTTAGAAGCGTCATACTATTTAAATACTTCACCTGATTCAGCATGTTTTCTAAGTAATGCAGGTGCTATAAAGCGTTCGCCATATTTAGAAGCTAATTTTTCTGAGCGCTGTAGAGATTGCTTAACGCCGTTTTGATTGAGGAATTGAATCGCTCCTCCTGTCCACGGTGCGAAACCGATTCCAAAAATCGAGCCGACATTGGCATCAATGACTGATTCTAGAACGCCTTCCTCATAGCAGCGTAAAGTATCGAGTGCCTGAACAAACAAGAAACGATCAATCATATCTTGTTCGGAAATATCATTGGCTTTCGTCCAGCGGCTGAGTCCATCCCACAAATGTTTTTTGCCATTTTCGGGATATTCATAGAAGCCTGCACCCGCTGCCTTACCTTTACGATTCAGCTCGTGAATCATGGTGTGAACCACTTCATCTACAGGAGTTTTTGGTAATTCCTTACCCTCAGCCTGTAAGGCTTTACGGGTTTCACTCGCAACATGTTCAGTCAGAGTCAAAGAAACCTCATCCTGAATCGCAAGAGGCCCCACAGGCATACCTGCTTTGAGCGCTGCCATTTCGATTTTCGCTGGATGCACGCCCTCAGCAAGTAGGCGCATACCTTCCTGAATGAATGTACCAAAGACACGACTGGTAAAGAAACCACGGCTATCATTCACCACAATTGGCGTTTTAGCAATTTGTTGTACAAAGTCATAAGCCTTCGCCAATGTTTCAGCAGAAGTTTCTTTGCCTTTGATGATTTCGACCAATTGCATTTTGTCGACAGGGCTAAAGAAATGTAAGCCAATAAAGTTTTTGGCATCTTTACTTGCTGTTGCTAGACCTGTGATTGGTAAGGTAGACGTATTCGATGCAAAGATTCCACCTTCAGCTAAATACTGTTCAGCTTCTTGAGTCACCTTAGCTTTGAGTTCCTGATTTTCAAACACAGCTTCGATGATTAAATCACAGCCCTGCAAGTCTGCCGCATCGGCTGTTGCTGTAATCAGTGCTAACACTTGATCGCGTTTTTCCGCTGACATACGACCCTGTGAAACACGTTTATCAAGTAGCTTTTGCGAGTAAGCTTTGCCTTTCTCAGCATTTTCTACAGATACGTCTTTGAGTACGACAGGAATGCCTTTGATTGCGGTTGAGTAGGCAATCCCTGCACCCATCATACCTGCACCTAAAACACCGACTTTCTTCGCTTGCCATTTAGCAATTTCAGCAGGACGACTCGCACCTGATTTAATTGCATTTAGACCATGCCAGAATGTACCGATCATGTTCTTGGAAATCTGACCTACTGTCAGTTGTGTAAAGTAACGTGATTCAATACGAAGCGCGGTATCTACATCGACTTGCGCACCTTCAACTGCGGCAGCCATGATTGCTTCAGGTGCAGGGTAGCAACCTTTGGTTTTGTCACGTAGCATGGCAGGGGCAATTGCAAGCACTTGTGCAACCGCAGGCGTTTTAGGATCACCACCAGGGATTTTGTAGCCTTTCACATCAAATGGTTGCTGTGATTTTGGATTAGCTTTCACCCAAGCAATCGCTTTTTCCAACAGCTCTTGTTCATTCTCGGCGGTGTCATGTACCAAGCCGAGAGATTTTGCTTTATCGACACCAAATTGCTTACCTTCCATAAGAAAAGGAAATGCATTTTGTAAGCCGAGCAGACGCACCATACGCACGATACCACCGCCACCAGGAAGTAGACCTAAAGTCACTTCAGGTAAACCAAATTTAGTTTTTGGATCATTGATCGCAATACGATAATGACAACCTAAAGCGATTTCCCAGCCACCGCCAAGCGCCGTACCATTTAATGCGGCAACAACAGGCACACCTAAAGTTTCGATTGTACGTAAGTCACCTTTGAGTTTTTCAATCATCTTGAAAAATTCAGTGGCATGTTCAGGTTGTACCTGAATCAGCTCATCTAAGTCACCACCAGCAAAGAAGGTTTTCTTAGCTGAGCGGAAAATAATGCCTTGCAGATCAGTTTCAGCTTTCAGTTTTTGACTGACTTCATCTAAAGCATCACGGAACTCTGCATTCATGGTATTTGCAGATTGACCCGATGAATCAAGGGTAAGAATTACAATATTGTCAGCGTTTTTTTCGTATTTAATAGCGCTCATACATCATCGTCCTAAATTTATTTCTTAAAAACGCTGGCGAAGCAGCGCTTGCGAGGCGGAAATATTTGAAAAAAGCGCAGTTTACGAGGTGTAAATGAGCATTTTTGAAAGTGTTTCCAACGTGGCAAGATCAATGCAGCCAGTTTTTATACCAACTCAATGATGGTGGCAATCCCCATACCACCACCGACACATAATGTTGCTAGACCACGTTTTTTACCTTGACGCTCTAATTCATCTAACAAAGTTCCTAGAATCATGGCACCAGTTGCCCCTAATGGATGTCCCATCGCAATCGCACCACCATTGACGTTGACTTTCTCAGCAGGAACTTTCAGTTCTGTAATAAAACGCATTACCACGGCAGCAAAAGCTTCATTCACTTCAAATAAATCAATATCGTCGATGTTCAAGCCTGCTTTTTCTAATGCTTTACGTGCAGCAGGGGCAGGACCAGTCAACATAATGGTTGGATCTGTGCCGACCAATGCGGTTGCCAGCACTTTGGCACGAGGTTTTAAGCCTTGCTCTTTAACTGCTTTCTCAGAAGCCAATAACACCACCGCAGCACCATCAACGATCCCTGATGAGTTGCCTGCATGATGAACATGATTAATTTTTTGTGCTTCAGGATACTTCTGTAATGCGACCGCATCAAAGCCCATTTGACCCATCATTTCAAAGCTAGCATTCAGTTTTGCTAAACTTTCAACGGTGGTATTGCCCTTGATAAATTCATCTTTTTCTAAAATCATCACACCTGAATGATCTTTCACAGGCACAACGGATTTATCGAAATAACCATTTGCTTGAGCAGCAGCAGCCTTTTGTTGTGAACCAACTGCGAAAGCATCCACATCTGCACGGCTATAACCATCTAAAGTCGCAATCAGGTCAGCACCCACACCTTGTGGGACAAAAGACGATTTCAAATTGGTTTCTGGATCAAGCGCCCATGGACCACCATCAGAACCCATCGGGATACGTGACATTGATTCTACACCACCCGCAACCACAACATCTTCCCAGCCTGAACGAACTTTTTGTGCTGCCAAGTTCACCGCTTCTAAACCAGAAGCACAGAAACGGTTGATTTGTACGCCAGCGACATCATCATTCCAACCTGCGGCAATCGCAGCAGTTTTGGCAATATCCCCACCTTGATCACCAATCGGTGTCACACAACCGAGAACGATATCATCGACTTTAGATGTGTCGAGTTGATGGCGTTGTTGTAATTCATTCAATAATGTTGTGAGTAAAGTAATTGGTTTTACTTCATGTAATGAGCCGTCTTTTTTTCCTTTTCCGCGTGGTGTGCGAATGGCATCAATAATATAGGCCTCGCTCATAGCTGTTCCTTGTATTGCCTTAAATTAAAATCATTGTGCTTCGAGTGTACTCAATTTAACTGGCAGTGCAATGATGATAAACATTGGCAAGTGTGATGTTTTTCGCCAATTTTAATCGTTAAAATGGCATGCATAAATAAAATAAGGAAAACACCATGAGTCAAATCCAGTTTTTTAGCAGTCAGGTTGGGGGGAATACAGTTAGAGGTTAATCTGGAACAGGAGACTGTTTGGTTAAGTCAGGCACAGATGGCAGAGTTGTTTGGCACAAAACGCCCTGCAATTACCAAACATTTGGGAAACATCTTTAAAGTTGGTGAACTTGAACAAAGTTCAGTATGTTCCATTTTGGAACATACTGCGAGTGATGGCAAAATTTATCACACTCAGTTTTATTTTATTGAAAGAGATTGTTGAATAATAAAGAGATCGGTCCGTATTCTCAAAGTCAGCGGAGTAGATAGCCTGAGCTTTCAGACTATCTATATGCAGTGATTTATAAATGCTGTCCGTGTAGCTGGCGATATAAACCAGGCGTAACACCTGTCCATTTCTTGAAGGCACGGTGGAAGGTACTGGTTTCGCTAAAGCCAACTTGTTGAGCAACATCTTCAAGGGTAAGGTTTGGTGTTAATAATAAATGAATTGCGGCATCACGACGTAAGGCATCTTTGACCCCTTGATAGCTTTTACCTTCCGCAGCCAAACGACGACGCAATGTTTGAGGTGATAAATACAACATTGATGCAACATCATTGAGGGTTGGCATTTCTTCACCAATTTGGCTCTTCAATACATCACGGATACGTGAAGTGAGTGAGTTGGTATTCTTGAATTTTACCAGTAATTGTGCAGGTGCCGCTTTCAAAAACTCTTCTAAGGTTTTGTCATCTTGGCGTATTGGTAAATCTAGATAATCAGCAGCAAATGTGATTTCCGTACGTTGTGCATCGAATTGCATCACAGGCGCAAAGAACAGCGCATCATATTCATCGGCGTGGTTAGGGCGTTCATAGCCAAAATGAACACGTTCCAGTGGCAGGCGGCGTTCGATTAACCATGATGCAAGTCCATGCCAAATCATCAGCATGCTTTCAGTAATAAAATGATCAGGGTCAAGCGCTTTAGGAATGTGAGGCACTAAACGTGCTTCATGCTTGTCACGTTCCAAGCTTACCGACCATTCATCTCCAAACAATTTATAGAACTGGGAGGAGAGTTCCAGTGCCTGTCCAAGTGTTTTCGAATGTATGATTAATTGGCACATAATGGCAAATGTACCTAAACGACGAGGTTGTACATCAAAACCTACGTGTTCATCTTGAGTGACCATCCATAACATTTTAACAAAGCGGGTGTATTGCTCAGGGGAGATTCGCGCTTTGGGTTGACGCAACAGTTCTGCCTCAATTCCAACATGTGAAAGTAATGTTTCAACGTCCATGCCAAGGCGTTTAACACCTGTTAAAGCCGCATTCACGAAGTGGATGCTGATCGTATCACGGCTCATATTGAATCCTTCAGTTTCTTTACTATTCACGATAATTGACCTAAATAACCGTCTAAAATATCTAATTGAGCAATTGACAAGAAAAAATATTGCTTACTAAGTACATGTTAAATTGCCGAAACGATCAAGGTAAATGGCTGAACATGACATTGTTTTTGTGTTTATCCGAACCTAGTATAAAAGAAAATTTGAACAAATCGAGTAAAAATTATTATGCCAACCGCTTTAAAGGGATTGAAAGTTCTGGATTTTTCAACGTTATTGCCTGGACCATTTGCCAGCATGTACCTTGCCGACATGGGTGCAGAAGTGATCCATGTGGAATCTCCAACGCGTCCAGATCTCGTGAGAATTATGCCACCCTATGCCAATGGGCAAGCCACAGCACACAGTTATCTGAATCGAAATAAACAGTCGATTGCGCTTGATCTAAAAGAGCCAAACAATATTGAACTGATCAAAAATAAAATTTCTGAGTTTGATATTGTCTTGGAACAGTTCCGTCCTGATGTCATGCGCCGTTTAGGTTTGGACTATGAGACTTTGGCAGAGATTAATCCACGTTTAATCTATTGCTCGATTACGGGATATGGCCAAACAGGAAGTTATAAAGATCGTGCTGGGCATGATATTAACTATCTGGCCCTTGCAGGGATTTCTGGGCATAGTGGCCGTCAAGATAGTGGCCCACCACCACTTGGAATTCAAATTGCGGATGTGGCAGGTGGTTCTTTGCATGCGGTGATTGGTATCTTAGCTGCGGTTGTTGAGCGTCAACGTAGTGGTCTTGGACAATATATTGATATTTCCATGACAGATTGTGTGGCAAGTTTAAACAGTATGGCTGCTTCTGCAAGTTTGGCAGGGCAAACACCGCAAGCACCAGAACAAGGGATGTTAAATGGTGCGAGTTTTTATGATTATTATGAAACCAAAGATGGGCGTTATTTCTCAGTCGGAAGTTTAGAACCACAATTTATGGCGGGTTTATCAGCAGCTTTGGAATTGCCAATCTTAATGGTAAAAGGTGCTTCATTTGACTCTGAAGACCGCCAAGCGGTGAAACAAGCATTACAAGAAAAGTTTAAAAGCCAAGATTTTGTAGTATGGCAGCAACTTTTTAAAACCTTAGATATTTGTGTGGAACCTGTCTTGAGCCTTGACGAAGCATTGGTTTCTCCAATTGCTGAACAACGTGGTTGGGTCGTGGATGTACCATTATCTGAAAATAGTGAACAAACCGAAGCGCAATTGGCATGTCCAATTAAGTTCTCACGTTCACAAATTAAATATGCCTTTATTGGTCAGGGTCTAGGTGAGGGTAAGTGGTAGGTAATATGTGATATTTATCACTGGATTGTTAAGATGTTGTATAGATCTACTTCGATCTCAATAAAATTCTAGGTTGACAAGATACTGAGGCGCAGTGATGTTCGTTGCAGTAAGCCAAGATAATTATCTTCGTGCATTCAATGTTTCAAATGGCGATAAGTTATCGGAAGCACGTTTACCTGCGGGTAGACAGGTGACTCGAATAACCTATGAAATCAATGGCAAGCAATATGTGGTGATTATAGCGGGTGGGCATGGTTCATTTGGGACGAAAAAAGGTGATTATTTAGTCGCTTACACATTGCCAGATAAGAACTAATTTCATTTAGAAAATGATTGTAAAAGCTCAGATTTGTCTGAGCTTTTTCTATTTGCGGCAATTAGATAGGCTTATCAATAAAATCGTTATTAAATATGCAAAAAAAGCATTTTGTTGATGAATAAAAGCTCGCTATGCTAGTCACCTTTATAATGAATGACTAGCCATACGCCATGTATTTATATACGGATTTCGATCAACAACTGATTAACCAACGTGTTGCTCAGTTTCGCGATCAAACAGAACGCTATTTAGCAGGAAAATTAACAGAAGACGAATATCGTCCATTACGTTTGCAAAATGGTCTGTACGTGCAACGTTATGCACCTATGCTCCGTATCGCTGTGCCGTATGGCTTGATGAATACTAAACAACTCAGAAAAATTGCTGAAATTGCGACTGAATATGATCGTGGTTATGCCCACGTTTCAACTCGTCAAAATATTCAGTTGAACTGGCCTGCTTTAGAAAATGTACCTGATATTCTTGCTGAGCTAGCAACAGTACAAATGCATGCAGTACAAACCTCAGGTAACTGTATTCGTAATACCACGACTGATCAGTTTGCAGGTGTGGTTGCAGGTGAGATTGCAGACCCACGTCCGACGTGTGAATTGATTCGTCAGTGGAGTACTTTCCATCCTGAATTTGCGTTCTTGCCACGTAAGTTCAAGATTGCAGTTTCTGCTTTAGAAGAAACAGATCGTGCTGCAACAGCTTTCCATGATATTGGTGTTTATATCGTTCGCAATGAAGCGGGCGAAATGGGCTATAAAATCATGGTTGGTGGTGGCTTGGGCCGTACCCCAATCATTGGTAGCGTAATCCGTGAGTTCTTGCCACGTGAAGATTTGATTGCTTATTTAGAAGCGACTTTACGTGTCTATAACTTGCATGGTCGTCGTGATAACAAATACAAAGCACGTATTAAGATTTTGGTGAAAGCATTAACACCACAGGTATTTGCCGAAAAAGTTGAAGCCGAATTTGAACACACACGTGAAGCATTGAAGATTCAGCCTGAGATCTTGAAAAAATTAGATGAAGAATTCACTCCGTTTGATTATCAAGAGTTAGAAGATCAAGATTTCACAGCATTGTTTGCTGAATATCCTAAATTTAAACAATGGTTTAACGTCAACACCAATGCGCATAAAGTCAAAGGCTATCGTATTGTGACGATTTCCCTAAAACGAGCAGGCGTTGCCCCTGGTGATGTCACCAGTGAAGAAATGAACTTAATTGCAGATTTAGCAGATAAGTACACTTTTGGTGAGTTCCGTACAACACATGAACAAAATATTTCACTTGTGGATGTACCACAAAAAGATTTATTTGAATTATGGCAAACCTTAGAACAGAACAATATGGCACGTGCACATATTGGTTTTATTACCGATATTATTTGCTGTCCTGGCGGTGATTTCTGTTCATTGGCAAATGCGAAATCAATTCCAATTTCAGAAGCGATTAGCCGTCGTTTTGATGATTTAGATACGATCTATAATCTTGGTGAACTTGATCTGAATATCTCAGGCTGTATGAATGCTTGTGGTCATCACCATGTGGGTAACATTGGTATCCTTGGTGTAGATAAAAAAGGTGCAGAATTTTATCAAATCACGCTAGGCGGTAACGCGAATCATGATGCATCTATCGGTGATATCTTAGGACCATCGTTTGCTGCTGATGCCGTTCCTGATGTGATTGAGGAAATCCTCAATACCTACCTTGACTTACGTACTGAGGGTGAGCGTTTCATCGACACGTATCGCCGTGTTGGTATCCAGCCATTTAAGGAGCGTGCTTATGCTTAATACATCGCTACAAGTGCTTTTTAAAGATGGCACAATTACAGACAACAGCTATCAAGTGATTGCTGAAGAGGGTGGTGTTCCAGCAGGTGATGTTGTTTTAACAACAGCACAACTTGATCAATTGCCAAATGTACAGGGCAAAAAAGCGTTATACATTACTTTTAATGATTCACCTGAAACTCATCAATTTCCATTAAATGAATTAGATGCGATCTTCATTGAGTTCGCAGGTTTCAATGATGGACGTGGTTATTCATTTGCAGCATTATTACGCCGTCAAGGTTATCAAGGCGAGTTACGTGCTGTCGGTGATATCTTTAAAGATGTTTTAAACTATTTAAAACGTTCTGGCTTTGATAGCTTTGTTATCAAAGAGGGCAAGGATATTCACGAAGCGGCTGCTGGACTTCAGGATTTTACCCATCCTTATCAGGCTTCAACCGCAGTGCCACAAGCCAGTTACCAAACAGGTGCTTAAGCTCATTTAAGTGAAAAAGCTGAACTACGGTTCAGCTTTTTTATTGATGATGATTGAATCCAATAAATTGAAGAAAAACAATGCTGACCTTTATTGCAAAAATAAATCCTGGCGTGATATGGCTGCTTTTCGCCATCGCAACTGATGTGCTTTCCACTTTTTATTCTGCCAAAGGCAATGGATTGGTCAATAAGCTTGATCAGGGTATCGCTTTGGTTCTCTATATTGTTTCTTTTACTTGTGCGGCCATCGCCTTGAAATATATGCAGGCAGGCATTCTCTATGTGCTCTGGTCAGGAATTGGCGTGATCGCGACAGCCGCGTTGGCAAAGGTATTTCTGGGGCAGCATATTGATTTAGCAGGGTGGGTTGGGATTGGATTTATCACTATCGGATTAATGATTATTGCTCAGTATTCTAATATTGATGTTTAAGGGTACTATCAGAAAAGATTATTTTGATAGTACCTGATATGCTGCTTATATATCTTCAAGCTGACAATTGACCATCCACTTGATTCCGAACTGATCAGTGAAAGCACCATACAGTGCGCCCCAAAAGGTTTTTTCTAATTGCATTTCAATATGGCCACGTACAGAAAGCTGGTTGAATAAACGTCGTGCCTCCATTTCATCGTGTTCAATATTGATTGAAATATAATGATTGTTGCCTTGAGTGAAAATACTATTCGGAGAGCAGAACTGATCATTAACGTCTGAACCCATGAGTACGGTATATTCATTAATAGGTAAGGAAACATGCAGAATTAAGCATTTATCTGCTTCTGATAACATAACCCCTTCTGTAGGTGGCATATCACCATAGCGACTGATCATTGCGAACTCACCGCCAAAAACAGATTGGTAAAAAATAAATGCTTGTTCAGCTTGTCCTTTGAAATTGAGGTAATGGTTGAGCTGCATGAGGAAACTCCTTGTTGTTTTTTTATACAGCCCATAACTTATCGGGATTTTGATAATTGGTGCATTATTTTTTGTAATTATGAAAATAAAAAATCCTGCACTTGGCAGGATTTTTAGTTAATCGAATTAATGATTAGATCAATTCAATTGCAACTGCTGTTGCTTCACCACCACCAATACAAAGCGCCGCAACACCTTTTTTACCACCAGTGCGTTTAAGTGCATGAATCAACGTCAAAATGATACGTGAACCCGTAGAACCAACTGGATGACCAAGTGCACAAGCACCGCCATTAATATTGACTTTTTCTGTATCTAATTTGAAGTCATCAATTGGGCACATTGTAACCATTGCAAAAGCTTCATTGATTTCCCAAAGATCAACATCTTGTGCATCCCAACCAGCTTTTTTCAAAACTTTTTCAATCGCCCCTACAGGAGCAATCGTAAATTCAGAAGGATGTTGAGAGTTTGATGCGGTTGCAATAATTTTTGCTAAAGGTTGTAAACCACGTTGAGTAGCGACTTCACTAGAGGTTAACACTAAAGCAGAAGCGCCATCAGAAATTGAACTCGCATTTGCCGCAGTAATCGTACCGTCTTTTGCAAAAGCAGGTTTCAAACTTGGAATTTTGTCAATTTTTGCATTTAATGGTTGTTCATCTTGATCAACAACAACATCACCTTTACGGCTAGACACTGTTACTGGAACGATTTCATCTTTGAAATAACCTTCAGTAATTGCTTTCTGTGCACGTTGTAGAGAACGTATAGCGAAATCATCCATTTGTTCACGTGTATAGCTACGTTTATTTGCCATATCTTGTGCAAATGATCCCATTAAGCGGCCAGTTTCTGCATCTTCTAAACCATCAAGGAACATATGATCCTTAATTTCACCATGACCCATGCGATAACCTGCGCGTGCCTTAGGTAAAACATAAGGAGCATTGGTCATTGACTCCATACCACCCGCAACCACGATTTCAGCACTACCAGCTTTGATCATATCTGCAGCTTGCATCACAGCTTTCATGCCAGAACCACAAAGTTTGTTAATGGTTACTGCACCAGTAGAATCAGGCAAACCTGCTTTACGCATAGCTTGACGAGCTGGACCTTGTTTTAAACCTGCTGGTAACACACAGCCCATGATTACTTCTTCTACATCAGTAGGCTGTAATCCCGAACGAGCAATTGCTTCTTTAATGGTGATTGCACCTAATTCGGGTGCAGTTGCGCTTGATAATGCGCCTTGGAAGCCGCCCATTGCTGTACGAGCGCCATTGACAATTACGATGTCAGTCATTGTGTGTCTCCAGACTTATAATTTGCAGAGAATGTTCAAAACCTATGCAGTATATTAAAAAAAGCATGCGAATAAAGTATTTTACGTCGTTTAGGCTAGACTGAAGAGTTTTTAACACGTGGTAATTTCTTTACTACGTATGTGCCCCATATTGCTGAGAATTAATTGAGTATGATGATTAGAATCATTCATACAATAAAAGAAACTTCCATTTGAGCCTCTTGGTAGCCCTGTATCACCTTGGAAAGTAAGTGAATTTATTCTTAATGTACCCCTCCAATCTAATTTCCCATACTTATAATGAAATGCTGTGGAATACAATAAAGGATCATTTGAATCACGTTGCCGGTTAGCATTTAAATCAAGGAATCCGATTAGTCCACTGTTCCAATCTGAATCGCAGCTAGTTAAGTCTTTACTTGCGCATAAAGTCACATTTTTATGATGAATCTGTGCGTCAGATTTGGATTTTTGTATGTAAATTGTGAGTGTTCTTTTCATATGATTTACTTCATTTGAAATCAATAATTGATTCAAATAAGGTAAACTGAGGCATGCTAGAATCGCACAAATAGCAAGTGTGACCATTAATTCACTCAGAGTGAATCCTCTAACTTTTAACATTTTTTTACCTTTTGATAATTTTGTAATTTTTTTATTAACAAAGTGTTAAGTAATTACTGTATTTATTAAATTAAGTTTAGTATTAGAAAACTAACCATTACTTAATCAAGCAAATACTGCTAAAATTGAAGAAAGCGAACAATAAGCTATTCGAGCTTTAAAGTTGAATTGAAAATTTACTGAACTACAACGGAAATTGTAAGAAATTTTGTCAATAATTTACGAGGTTAAAGTTATCAAGCACTTGGAAAATTCATCAAGTGTTTGTATGATTCAAAGTGAAGTGAATAGCTTAAAAATAATACTGTGAACACTTCCGTGTTTATGGGGCCAAAAATCATAGGCTAAGCTTGAACAACAAACAATTGTTATCTCTGGAGGATATCCATGAAATTGAGTCGTATCGCACTTGCTATGCTTGTTGCTGCTCCTTTAGCTGCTGCTAATGCGGGTGTAACAGTAACTCCATTAATGCTTGGTTACACATTCCAAGATTCTAAGCACAACAACAGCACTGAAAACTTAACAAATGCTGGTGAGTTACAGGACGATTTATTCGTTGGTGCAGCTCTTGGTGTTGAATTAACACCTTGGTTGGGTTTTGAAACTGAATACAACCAAGTTAAAGGTGACGTTACTAGTGCAGCACCGAATGGTGAATACAAGCAACAACAAATCAACGGTAACTTCTATGTTACTTCTGATCTAATCACTAAAAACTACGATAGCAAAATCAAGCCATACGTATTATTAGGTGCTGGTCATTATAAATATTCTTTCACTGATGCTAACGAAGCTCAATTGGGTCGTGTTGGTCGTGGTTTGAAAGAAGAAGGTACTTTAGGTAATGCTGGTTTTGGTGCTTTCTGGCGCTTAAATGATGCTTTATCTCTTCGTACAGAAGCTCGTGGTACTTATAACATCGATGAAGACTTCTGGAACTACACAGCTCTTGCTGGTTTAAACGTAGTTCTTGGCGGTCACTTGAAGCCAGCTGCTCCAGTAGTAGAAGTTGCTCCAGTTGAACCAGTACCAGTTCAACCACAGCCACAGCCACAGCCACAAGAATTGACTGAAGACCTTAACATGGAACTTCGTGTATTCTTTGATACGAACAAGTCTGACATCAAGCCACAATACAAGTCTGAAATCGCGAAAGTAGCTGAGAAATTAGCTGAATACCCGAATGCGACTGCACGTATTGAAGGTCACACTGATAACACTGGTCCACGTAAGTTAAACGAACGTTTATCTTTAGCTCGTGCTAACTCTGTTAAATCAGCGCTTGTTAACGAATATAACGTTAACGAATCTCGCTTGACGACTCAAGGCTTTGCTTGGGATCAACCGATTGCTGACAACAAGACTAAAGAAGGTCGTGCCATGAACCGTCGCGTATTCGCTGCGATCACTGGTAGCCGTACTGTTCTTGCACAGCCAGGTCAACAAGCTCAATAATTTGAGTTTTTGAACTGAATAAAAAAGCGACTCTGATGAGTCGCTTTTTTATATGGGTTTGCATACAAGTGATTTGAATATATAAACATTTTAATTACTCCTACAAAATAATTTGACTGATGTGTTTGATTAATATTTTCTAGAATTTACCAAACTTCTTTTCTAAGCTGTTGTTTGGTGTTTTGTCTTTCTCGACGGTGCTGAGCTCTAGGTTTTTCTGTTTCATGGATCCCTCCTTTTTGTAGTAAAGGGGAGAGCGCAACAGGATTACGAACTTTGATTTTAGGCATTGCTTTAAGTTTCATCTATTTAACCTTTTATACATAGAACTTGTTTAAGGGTGTGCACGATTTCGATTAAATCTGATTGGTTTGCCATGACTTGATCGATATCTTTATATGCACTTGGTATTTCGTCAATTACACCACCGTCTTTACGACATTCAATACCTTGGGTCTGTTGAATTAAATCCTCTTGACCAAAAAGTAATTTGGCTTTACTACGGCTCATTTTTCGTCCTGCGCCATGTGAACATGAGCAGAATGAATCAGGATTCGCTTTGCCTTTCACAATATAAGAGCGAGCCCCCATAGAACCAGGAATGATGCCTAATTCATCTTGGCCCGCTCGAATTGCCCCCTTACGTGTGATTAAGAGATGCTCACCAAAATGAGTTTCTTGACTGACGTAATTATGGTGGCAATTAATCGCTTCTTTGGTCATTTGAAAAGGTGGTAGCAGTGGGCGGATTGCCTCTAAAATCAGACGCATCATTTCACGTCGGTTTTCAAATGCATATTCTTGTGCCCATTGCACGGCTTCAACATAGTCATTAAAACTATTTGAGCCTTCTGCAAAATAACTCAAGTCCTGATCTGGGACATGCCCAAATCGATGTTGAGCTTCTTTCTTTGCTAGCTCGATAAAATAAGTTCCAATCACATTACCTAAACCACGGCTACCCGAATGGAGCATGACCCAAACGTCCTGATTTTCATCTAAACAGAGTTCGATAAAGTGATTGCCACCGCCTAAGGTACCGAGTTGTTTTTTCCATGTCGCATCAAACTTTCTGAGCATCCGAACTAAGCCAGGGTGCTTTTTAATGATCGGCTGCAAGCGTTTTTCCAGTGGAATAATACTTGAGGCTTTCGCCTTAATTTGTTTGTGTAATTCAAAGCCTACAGGGACTTTACGTTCAATTGCATGGCGTAAAGGTGCGAGATTATCTGGCAACTGTGATGCTTTGAGATTGAGTCGGATAGCATTCATGCCACAACCGATGTCGACACCGACAGCAGCAGGAATAATTGCATGTTTGGTTGGAATGACGCTGCCAACAGTTGCGCCTTTACCGACATGCACATCAGGCATCACGGCAATATGTGAATACACAAATTGCAGTTGTGCCATTTTCTTTAGTTGTTCAATGCTTTCGCTATCAATATCATTAGTGAATATTTTTATTGGAACACCATATTCAGCATCAGCATCAGCATCAGCATTAAGTATTTTTTGTATGCCCATTTTGTTTGCTCGGTTATTTTAATATTGTGTCCGAATAGACATAAAAAAACCTAGCGAATGCTAGGTTAAGTAGAGCATTCGGACAAGTGATGATTGGATTTGTACACTTGTCCGTGAGTCGACAGTGCCAAATCTTAGCGTGTTGTTCCTTGTAGTGCTGGCATGATGTCGTACTCCTATATAATAGTGTAGCTGAAAATATGAGCAAATAATTTTACTGATATTTAGTTAAGGGTCAAGTGAATTTTTGGCTTTTTATTCGCCTTCTTTCACGTTCATGTCTTTATATGCAATCAACTTAGTTTTGTGCTTCCATTTATAGCCCAACCAGATCGCCAAAAATAATGGGATACTGATATAGGTTGAAACTAAGCCTAACCAATCAATTTTGCCACCTAGCACAGCTTGATAGTTTTGTCCTAAAATAATGATTGAACACAGAATAAAGGCAAACCATGGTGCAAATGGGAAAAACTTGGCACGGTAAGCCAAATCTTCTAATTTATAACCTTGAGCAATATAACCTTTACGGAAACGATAATGTGAAATTGCAATTCCTAACCAAACGATAAAACCACACATCCCAGACATATTTAACAACCAGTTAAATACTTGTTTTTCCCCGATAAAGGTGGTCAAGAAACATAATGCAGCAACTGCTGTTGTTGCATAAAGTGCATTCATGGGTACGCCACGACCATCAAGTTTTGAGAACCATTTTGGCGCTCGACCTTCTTTTGCCATATCGAACAGCATACGCGTAGATGAGTACATCCCAGAGTTACCTGCAGATAAAATCGCGCTGAGAATAACGGCATTCATCAAACTTGCAGCAAAGGCAAAGCCTGCTTTTTCATACAATAAGGTAAATGGTGAGAGTGCAATATCTTCACTTTGTGCAGCTTTTAATAGAAGCGGATCATCATAGCTTACCAATGTACCAATGATAAAAATACATAAGATATAAAACAGTAAAATACGCCAGAAGATTTGTTTAATCGCCAAAGGAATCGTTTTCTTTGGATCTTTCGATTCACCTGCGGCAACACCAACCATTTCAGTTCCTTGGAAGGAGAATCCAGCGATCATGGCAACACCAATCAGGGCTTGTAAGCCACCAACAAACGGTGCATCTTTATAATGCCAGTGTTGAAAGGTTGATACATTCGGTGTCATCATAATTTTAACAATCATCCAGATACCGATGACAATAAACACAATGATTGCAAGCACTTTAATCAAAGAAAATAAGAATTCACTTTCACCAAAGCCTTTTACCGTCAATGCATTAATCGCAAAAATAATGGTAAGGAAGATTGCACTCCAATAAAACCCAGGAATATCTGGGAACCAGAATTTCATGATGAACTGAACTGCGACCAATTCAAAAGCAACGGTAATTGCCCAGTTATACCAATAGTTCCAGCCTAAGGCGAAACCAAAACCATCTTCGACATAACGACTGCCATAGGTGAAGAATGCACCTGAAGTTGGATTGTGCGTGGCTAATTCACCGAGACTCGTCATCAAGAAATAAATCATGATCCCGATGAGAGCATAGGCCAATAACGCACCACCGGGACCGGCTGTTGCGATTGTTGAACCTGAAGCAAGGAATAAGCCTGTACCAATTGATCCGCCAATGGCAATCATATTCAGGTGGCGTGCTCCGAGCTGACGCTGAAGGTGTTGAGGAGCAGATGTATCGCTCATAAAAATTCCTTAAACTGTTTATTTCGCACAGGCATATAACACTTTGAATCCCTGTTGATCTGCCTTCACAAGACATTGACCAAAGCTCTGCTCTATCAGAGGTGGATAGTTTAGAAAACGATTCGCCACGATCCATAGTTCACCTGAATTTTTCAGATGCTTTTTCGCCAATTGGCAGAGCTCTTCACTTGCATCGTAATTGGTATGAATGCCTTGATGAAAAGGTGGATTACTTACGATGGCATCTAGATCTTTAGGCGCATCAACAAAACTTGTGACAGGCTGTAGATGTAGCTGTGCTAAGTTCAGATGATTTTTTTGAAAAGTGAACTCAGTAGACCGTAATGCAAATGCATCAACATCAAGTGCAAAAATGTGCTGGTTTGGATTTATTTTGGCTAAATAAGCACTAATAATTCCAGCACCGCAACCAAAGTCGGCAATCTTACCTGATTTTACTTGGCTCAGGTAAGGGAGTAATACGGCTGTTCCAATATCTAAATGGTCTTGACTAAATACACCCGGTAAAGCACAGATTTCGAGCTGTTCTTGATTGACTTGCACAATATAGTTTTTTAACCAATGGTCAAGTGGTTTGTGTATTTCTCTCTTTTCAATTTTCATGTGCCAAAATTGACAGTGGCGTGCACTATCAATTTTAAAGGCTTTACCATATTGCAGGAGTTGTTTTGCAGCACGTTCAACACCGCCTTTTTTTTCACCCACTAGAAATACGCTTTGACCGAGTGTTAACTGGCTCACCACGACATGAAGAATATAATTCAATAACTCTTTAGATTTTGGAACGAAAATAACAACCTGATCAAAACTTGCTTGTGGAAACTCAACTGAGAAATATGAATTTATACCAGTGCTTTGAAAACCTTGATGATCAGCATAATTCCAAGTCCAGACAGACGCTTGTACTTGGTGAGGTAAATTTTTGGCGAGTTGATCATTGGGCGCATTAATCAGTAAGATTTGCCCATTTAAATAATCTTGTTGTCGTATAACGACTTCACTACGTGGATCCATTTTGATCTCTCATCAAAAACAAAGCCCAGTGGTGAAACTGGACAATTACGATGGTTAAAAGACTATTTTTGAGTTTCAGGTAAAACAATATTTAAAATCAACGCTGCAATACCACCCGTTGCAACACCTGAGCTGAAAATATTTTTGAATAATTCAGGAAGATGTTCAAGGATTTGTGGAACTTGTGCTACACCTAAACCTAATGCAAGAGAAATCGCAATAATCAGTAAAGCGCGGCGGTCAAGATGAATACTTGAAAGAATGTTAATTCCAGATGCAGCCACCGCACCGAACATTACCATTACCGCACCACCTAGCACTGCTTGGGGAACAGCTTGAATGACTGCAGCTACAGCAGGGAAGAGACCTAAAATGATCAATAAGATCGCAATCCAGATCCCGACATAGCGACTTGCCACACCAGTGAGTTGAATCACGCCATTGTTTTGTGCAAACACTGAACTTGGGAAGGTATTGAAAATACCTGCTAAAAATGAGTTGGCACCATTCACAAGTACACCACCTTTAATGCGTTGCATCCAAATGGGGCCGTCTACAGGTTGGTTGGAGATTTTGCTTGTCGCTGTCACATCGCCAATGGCTTCAAGTGAAGTAACGAGATAGATGAATGCCATTGGAATGAACAAGCTCCAAGAGAAGCTTAGACCAAAATGCATAGGGGTAGGAATCTGAATTAATGGTGCATCTTGCAATACGGAAAAGTTTAAATGACCCATAAAGCCTGCAAGAATGTAACCAATCACCAATGCGATTAAAATTGCTGAACTTTTTACCCAAATAATTTGAACACGATTCAATAAAATAATGACCGCCAGTACTGTACAGGACATGATCAGATTGTCTGTATTGGCAAAAGTATGATCTTGCATGGCCATATAACCACCTCCCATGCTAATCAGACCTTCTTTAATCAGTGTCAAACCAATTAAGAAAACAACGATACCTGTAACTAAAGGGGTAATTAATTGTTTTACCCAAGGTAGAATCCGAGACACGCCCATTTCAATAAATGAACCTGCAATTACCACACCGAAAATAGCAGCCATCACTTGCTCAACAGGCGTACCTGCAGCAACCATGGCGCTACCAATACCAATAATTGGGCCAATAAAGTTAAAACTTGTCCCTTGAACAATCAATAGTCCTGCACCGAAAGGACCGACCTTTTTACACTGTAAAAAGGTTGCAATTCCTGAGATGATCAGAGACATCGAAAGGATCATATTGGTGTCTTCACGAGATACACCAAGTGCTAAGCAAATTAATAATCCTGGAGTGACAATCGGGACTAAAATTGCTAAAAGATGTTGTAAAGCCGCTAAAAATGCGATGAACGGTTTTGGACGATCATTGAGTCCGTAGACGAGATCAAGTGGCTGTTCGGGTTGAGAATTTGACATGGGAGTATAAGAAAAGCGATAAGCAATAGTGGAATATTCTAATAGAGTTAGGCTACTTTACCAACGATTCTGAAACAGTTCGTCCGAAAAAAAGTTTCATGTCAACAAACTGTCACTACTAAAGTTTAGGATTTTTCTATATAATCTGCCCTCAAATTTTAAGCGTATCGAATTCTATGTCTGATATTAAGAATCTCCGCAATATCGCAATTATTGCGCACGTCGACCACGGTAAAACCACGCTTGTCGATAAATTACTTCAACAATCTGGTGCTTTAGGTGACCGTGCAGGCGAGATTGAGCGTGTCATGGACTCGAATGCGCTTGAAAGTGAACGTGGTATTACTATTCTTGCAAAAAATACGTCAATTACGTGGTTAGATCAACGTACTGACACAACTTACCGTATCAATATCGTAGACACCCCAGGACATGCGGACTTCGGCGGTGAAGTTGAACGTGTAATGTCGATGGTTGACTGTGTATTGCTTCTTGTTGACTCTCAAGAAGGTCCAATGCCACAAACTCGCTTTGTAACGCAAAAAGCGTTCGCGCGTGGTTTGAAGCCAATCGTAATTATCAACAAAGTTGATAAGCCAAGTGCACGTTGCGACTGGGTAATCGATCAAGTATTTGACTTGTTTGATAACTTGGGTGCAACTGATGAACAGTTAGATTTCCCAATCGTTTATGCTTCTGGTTTACGTGGTGTAGCTGGTCCTTCTCCTGAAGAATTAGCGGAAGATATGACACCATTGTTCCAAACTATCGTTGATATCGTTGAACCACCAGCAGTTGATGTTGATGGTCCATTCCAAATGCAGATTTCTTCACTTGACTATAACAGCTTCGTTGGTGTTATCGGTGTTGGTCGTATTCAGCGTGGTGGTGTAAAAACGAATACTCCTGTTACTGTGATTGATAAAGAAGGCAATACACGTAACGGTCGTATCTTAAAAATCATGGGTTACCACGGTTTAGAGCGTATTGATGTTGAAGAAGCATCAGCAGGTGATATCGTTTGTATCACTGGTATTGATGCACTCAATATTTCTGACACAATTTGTGATCAAAAAAATGTAGAAGCTTTGCCACCATTGTCTGTAGATGAACCTACGGTTTCGATGACATTCCAAGTAAACAACTCACCGTTTGCTGGTAAAGAAGGTAAATTTGTAACATCACGTAATATTCGTGAACGTCTTGATCGTGAATTGATTCACAACGTGGCATTACGCGTTGAAGATACTGATAGTCCAGACCGTTTTAAAGTTTCTGGTCGTGGTGAACTTCACCTTTCAGTATTGATTGAAAATATGCGTCGTGAAGGCTTTGAAATGGGCGTATCACGTCCACAAGTGATCATGAAAGAAGTCGATGGCGAAAGACAAGAGCCATACGAAAACGTAACGTTTGATGTTGAAGAACAACATCAAGGTTCAGTAATGGAACAAATGGGTCACCGTAAAGGCGAAATGACCAATATGGAAGTTGACGGAAAAGGTCGTATCCGTATTGAAGCAACTGTACCTTCACGTGGTTTAATCGGTTTCCGTTCTGAGTTCTTAACCATGACTTCTGGTACAGGGATTATGACATCAAGCTTCTCGCACTACGGTCCTGTTAAGCAAGGTACTGTTGCGAAGCGTCAAAACGGTGTATTGATTTCTATGGTTCAAGGTACTTGCTTGGGCTATGCATTATTCAGCTTACAAGACCGTGGTCGTTTATTCGCTAAACCTCAGTTAGAAGTTTATGAAGGAATGATCGTGGGTATTAACTCACGTTCGGACGATATGGTTGTTAACCCAACTAAAGCAAAACAATTAACCAACGTTCGTGCGTCTGGTACGGATGATGCTTTAACTTTAACGCCTGCAATTGAATATACGCTTGAACAAGCACTTGAATTCATTGAAGATGATGAGTTAGTTGAAGTAACACCAAAATCGATCCGTATTCGTAAACGTTACTTAACTGAAAACGAACGTAAGCGTAACCGTGATAAATAATTTTTCTTCACTGAAAAATGACAAAACCGCTAAATTTATTTAGCGGTTTTTTATTGCATAAATTTCAGGGTAGGGACATCCTTAAACATATATTTTTATTAAAATAAAAAAGTGTTGTTAAAGTGTGAAATAGCTTTCTTTTTTTGATGAAAATATTAAATTATGAGCATTATGTGGATAGCCGCAACTGTGTAATAAACAATGCAAAATGGGTTGCGATTAAGTTCAACTCTGGAGAGTTATAAATGAGTATTATTCAAGAATTTAAAGAATTTGCCATCAAAGGCAATATGATGGATCTTGCCATTGGTGTCATCATTGGTGGTGCATTTGGTAAAATTATTGATTCATTGGTGAAAGATATCATCATGCCACTTATTTCAGTTATTACTGGTGGGGGTGTTGATTTTACACAGAAGTTTATTGTGCTCGGAGACAATCCAAATAATTTACAGTCTTTAGATCAATTAACGAAAGCAGGTGTCAATGTTTTAACCTATGGTAATTTCTTAACCATCTTTATTAATTTCATTATTTTGGCATGGGTTGTGTTTCTTATGGTGAAAGTAATGAATCGTATGCGTAAACAAAAAGAAGCAGCGCCAGCAGCACCAGCGCCTACACCTGAAGATATTCAATTATTACGTGAAATTAGAGACTCTTTGAAAAAATAAGTACTTATTATTTTCATAAAAAACGGCATTTAAAAATGCCGTTTTTTATTGGAAATAGATAATTCCATATTTGGAACGCAAGCTTTTACATGGAAAATTGCAAGATTTGACTTTAAAATATTTGCATATTTGAATGGAACAGCAATCATGAACCAACTATTTGTCTATGGCACACTTTGCCCAAACCGAGAAAATGCGCATATTTTGGGTGGAATCGGTGGAGATTGGCAAAAAGCATCGGTACACGGCACAATTCATATTTTAGATTGGGGACCAGACAAAGGTTTACCTGCCTTAGTTTTGGCTGAACAAGATCCATTAATCATGGGATATTTATTCAGCACGGAAAAATTAGAACAAAACTGGCAAATGTTAGATGAGTTTGAAGGATTCCAATATGAGCGAGTTGTTGCTGAGGTTATCTTGGAATCTGGTAAAAAAATACATGCATGGACTTATGTGATGAAACCGCAAGAATTAAAATAACTGAGAAGAGGAGAGAGCTTAAAATAATTAAGCTCAAACCATTATCTTAAGCCATCCATGCGAAATTTCACTTCAATTAAGTGAAAACCAAATTGGCTTTTGATCGGGCCGTGTAAGATTCGTTCTGCTGCTGTAAAAACTAATTTATCAATAACAGGGACCAATTGCCCCTTTTTCACTTCACCGAGTTCGCCTCCACGTTTAGCTGAGTTGCAAGTAGAGTATTGTTTGGCGATTTTGCTAAAATCAGCACCAGACTGAATTCGTTTTTTTAGCTGTTCGGCTAAGTCTTTATCTTTGACGAGAATATGTCGAACAATTGCGGTTTGCATAAGGTTATTCTCCTTGATTGCATCTTAAATGGTCTATACTTTGCTTAGTTTCAAAGGTTGGCATTGTGGACAAAATACACTAGCACGTTGACCTAACTTTAAGTTTTCTAATGTAGTTTCACAATTAACACACATTTCACCTGCGCGACCATAAGCTAAAAGTGTCTGCTGAAAGTAACCATTTTCACCCATGGCATTACTATAGTCACGCAAAGTTGATCCACCTAAATCAATTGCTTGTTTTAAGATGCGTTTTACTTCGATGACTAACTTTTCCACTTGTGCTTTGCTCAGCGTCGAAGCAGGTTGCGCAGGATGAACCCCAATGTTGAATAAACTTTCAGTTGCATAAATATTGCCCACACCAACCACTATATGGTTATCCATTAAAGCAATTTTAATGCCGACATTTTTTTTAGCTAATTTTTCATGCAAATAGGTTGGATTAAAATTTTCAGTTAATGGTTCTGGCCCTAGCGAATCAATCAATTTACTTTGATTAGTTTCATCTAACCATAGAATACACCCAAAGCGCCGTGGGTCATGGTAGCGGAGTTGCTGATCTTCAAATTCGATCACAAGATGGTCATGCTTTTTTAATTCATCACTGGATTGACATAGGCGAAAGCTTCCTGACATACCTAAGTGCCAAAGCATTTGATCTTGTTCAAATTCAGCCAAAATATATTTGGAACGACGTTTGAGTTGAGTTAAACGTTGACCAATTAATTTTTCAAGATCATCAGGGATAGGCCAGCGCAAACTAGGATTGTGTACTCTTACAGCTTGTACACGTTGCTCTAAAAGCGGCAGTAAACTGGTTTTTGTGGTTTCAACTTCAGGAAGTTCGGGCATAGTGAGCTCAAGTTGTTTCAACAACAATACAATGAGGGTAAATGTTTAACTTACAATTATGACGATATTTAATTTGATTGGCTAATCATCATTAAAATTGATTTTTGGTTTTTTAGCTAAGGTTAAAGATCTAATCTAATTATAAAATAATGAAATACTTACTTTAAAAAGCTTGCCCTTAAATTCTGTGAAACAAGGAATTTTCATATCTTTAGTAAAAAAAAATTTTTATATGGTAGTGTTGCAATAAGCATGGGTTTGAATGGTTCTTTTGCTTGGACTGTTGAATCAGAAGTCGATCGGCCCATACAACTTCCGGATAATTAAGGTCCGAGCAACTCCTACTGACACAGCTTATATTGAAACACCAGCATCAATTTTTAGGGTAGATATGCCTAAAAACGATCAGAGCTTAGAAGTTGATTTAACTGAGCTTGTGAAAGGGATACCGAGTGTTCAACTGCGCAATCGAGAGAATTATGCCCAAGATTTGCAACTTTCTATGCGTGGTTTTGGTGCACGTCCCACATTTGAAGTTCGTGGAATTCTTTTATATAGCGATGCTATTCCTGCCACAATGCCACAATGCCACAATGCCACAATGCCACAATGCCACAATGCCAGATGGACAAGGGCAAACCTCAAATATTGATTTAAGGAGTTTAAGTCATCTTGAAGTATTAAAAGGTCCATTTTCTTCGTTATATGGAAATTCTTCAGGAGGTACGATTTTAGTAAAAACAAAGGAAGGACAGGGTAAAGATTCGATAGAGATGAGTTATGCGGGCGGTAGTCATCACAAAAATCATGCTGGTTTAGTTTTACAAGACGGTTTAAAAAATCAAAATGAACCAAGTTATATGATTAACTCATCCTATTTTGATACAGATGGTTATCGCGATCATAGCAGTACAGAAAGTATCAAACCAATTCTGAAAAAAATACATGTTTACTTTTTAATGACAACTTAAACAATTGCATCGCCTTATACAGGATATATATTTTGCTATACGGATTGGAGTTTAAATGGATTTACCCCTATAGATAATTTATTTAATAAACAATATATCGGTTCAGTGATTGTGAACGAAGGAAATAATCGCTTCTTTGAACCTACAGATGGGCGCAATTGGAGTGCTTGGATTAAGTTAAGCAAACAATTTTAAATAAAAAGCAGCACTCTTTAGAGGTGGAGTGCTGCTGAATTGATTATTAGTTCTTTGTTTTTACTGAAGTTGCTTTTTTTGCAGCAATTGCTTCTTCAACTTTAGCCAATGATTCCTTCGCATTTGGATAGTTAGCTGCTGCTAAGCGAGTAAAAATATTTTTTGCCTGCTCTAAATCTTGGTCAACAATACCTCCATTTGCTAACATATTGCCGAGAACCATTAAAGATGGTGCATAACCTTTTTTAGCTAAATCTTTAAGGCTATCAATCGCCTGTGCTTGCATAATAGGATTTTTATTTTTAACACCAACACTCAAATCGTAGATTGTTTTGAGATGTTTTGCTGGATAATAATCTTTCCGTAGCAATGGTAATAGTTTCTGAACAGCGATCTGATCGTATTCAGGTTTACCTTGCTCAAATAAAATTTTTGCAGTTTCAACAATGGCTTCATTAGAGCCTTGTTTAGAAGCTTTATCTAAATATTCTTTGTATTTTTGATTATTCTTAGTGATGCCCAAATCACCTTTATGATAAGCCTGTGCTAATGTATAACTGGCTTGAGCAAAGCCTTTATTTGAAGCATCTTGATAATGCTGTGCGGCTTTCTTTTCATCCTTTACTGTGCCTTGACCAACTTGAGTCATATAACCTAGGTTATAAATTGCTTGGGCATTCCCTGTATCTGCGAGACGCTGCATTTCTTGAAACGCGGCAGGGTAGTTTTTTGCTTCGTATAGTTTAGTTGCTTGAGCAAATGTATCTGGTTTTGCAGTTACTTTACTATCAGCCGCAAATGTTGAATGACTTGTAGCAAGAATTAAGCTGGCAATCAGCAACTTTTTCATTTTATTTATTCCTTTCACAGATATCTGCTTTAATCCATTACATGGCAGTTTTGAATGCCTTCATCATAAAAGTTTGCTGTGAAATGTAAATATGGATTTTGTATAAATCTTGCTTAATTAATTTATTTTAATTTTTATATTATTTAATATAAATCAGAATCTTATGTTGTAAGTGGTGGCTTGCCAGTCAACTGAAAAGCCACCACCTAATTAGATACTATTTTTTAGTTTGTGCTTCTAATAGAAGTTGTTCAATTTGTTGAGCATTTTGTGGTAAGCCCGCGACTCTAGTGCCATTTTCAAGGAAGATTGTAGGTGTCCCACTAATTTCTAGATTTTGTCCTAAAGCAATATTTTTCTGTACAGGTGTTTCACATGTACCTGAATTTTGGGCTAACTTACGATGTAGCATGTAATCTTCCCAAGCCTCATATTGGTTTTTGGCACACCAAATTTTATTTGCTGCAGTTTCAGCTTGTGGATGCAATTTCTTAAGTGGGAATAAAAAAATGTAGACCGTTACATTGTCGATAGAGGTCATATATTGTTCAAGTTTTTGACAATATGGGCAATCGGGATCGGTAAAGACATATAGAGTACGTTCGCCTTTACCTTTGATGTGCTTAATGGCTTGTTTGAGAGGAAGTTGTTTTACATCAATTTTACTCAGTTCAGAGATACTATCTTCTGTTAGGTTTTTCTGATTTTTTACATCGAGTAAATTGCCAAAAAAAAGATATTTAGCATTTTCATCTGTATAGATAATCTTACCAGACACATAGACTTCATAAATTCCACTTAGTGGAGATGGGGTGACTGAAGTAATGGGAATATCTGGATAATTTTTTTTAAAGTTTTGTTCTAAGGTTCTGCTATCAGCATGTACTATTTGTAAGCTTAATAGACTCAGTGATAAGGCTGATAGCCAAGTTTTCATGGTTATTTTCATTTGAGAGAGATATTGTTGAGAATAGGTGAACAATAACCTTCATTTCGATTCTCGACAAGAATGATCATTAAACTTTATTTCAAATAAGGCTGCATTGCCAATTGCAGTAATTCAATCAGTTCGGGATCCATCTCTATATCGACCAGAAGCATCTATCCATATAGAGCCTCTGATGTTTGAAAGAGTATAAAGATCTGGAATAGGTGTTTTATCTATAAATTCTGGTTTTTAATTCATTAGGAAGGCTTTGGATTCTTTAATTAATTTTTTCTGTGTTAGCAAAACTAGATTGCATATTAAATAAAGCGGTAGCCATCGTAATCATAAAAAGTAATGTAGACTTGAGTACAACTAATTCCGATAAATTGAACAAAATAAAAAAAGTATTTGTTTTAAATAGGAGTATATGCTTAATTTTAATTAAAGGATCTTATTTATAATTAAAAAGCCCTAGTAAAAGGGCTTTTGTTTAAAATGATTATTGTGGTCGTGCTACATCACCATTTAATACTTCTGGTAAATCCAAAACCTTTACACCAAGTTCTTCTAAAGCAACTGGTTTTGCAATTACAAGTGCGATATAGCCATCTTCACATGCAGCACTATTCACAACCTCAACATCTTTACTTAGCTGGCTAGCAGGAGAAGGCACAGTATCTTTGCCTTGGATTAAATGTAACCAATGTTTTGGTTTTGCTTTAAACCATAGACGTGCCACAATTTCCTGACCTAAATAACAACCTTTGTCAAAATGTACACCATCACGTTGATGCAAACGTAGTTCTTGTGGTTGAAACAAATGTTCTGTACTTTGACTAATCCATGCTTGACCTGACTGAATCGCTTGAATTTGCCAAGCATTGATGTCTGTCTCCACAGAAGAAAACTCAGTTTGAATGCCATTTAATGAAGGAAAAACAGATCCTATTTCTTCTAATTTCATTTTTGAAAAAGCACCAAACTTTTTAATATGTTTGGAAAACTCTTCGGCTTGATCTTGGGTGATTACAAGTTCAAAACTTTCTGGATTTAATCTTTTAATCCATAGCCCAAAATGAATACGTCCTTTTAAGTCACAAATAGCGGTATAGCGATTTTCATTTTCAGGGAGACGTTCTACATGAACAGTCACTTGACCCTGTAGAAATTTTTGCGCATCTACACCATTCAAGCTAAAAGCAGTAAAAGCAAGCTGACTCATAGATTAATCCCAAAGCTGCGTTCTTATCACTAAATATGGAGTGCTATTTTGCGCCATTTTTTACAAAAAAGCAGCTTTAGATTCTAGATATTCGGGTTCAATTGAGCGATTGAAGGAATAGTATTTCATGACTAAATCGGTATGATAGAGGCACGAATTAAAAATAACTTAACCTGAGAATAATAATGAGTGGAACAGTACAACTACATCGTGTATTTAATGCACCACCAGTTCGTGTTTTTAAAGCCTTTCTCGATCCAGATGCCTTGGTAAAATGGATGCCACCTCATGGTTTTACTGCCAAAATCCATCACTTAGACCCACAAGAGGGTGGAACATACAAAATGTCATTTACTAACTTTTCAACTGGACAAATTCATTCATTTGGAGGGACGTATATTGAACTTATCCCGAATGAATTATTACGCTATACCGATAAGTTTGATGATCCTAATTTACTAGGTGAAATTCAGGTCAAAATAAAATTAAAATCAGTGGTAGTAGGAACCGAAGTGCATATTACTCAAGAGGGAATACCTGATGTTATTCCTGTTGAAGCGTGTTATTTTGGTTGGCAGGAATCTCTGTATTTATTGGGATTTCTGATTCAAGCTGAAATTCCAAATGAATAACAACTCCTTAGCTTAATTCAAACTAGCTAAATTTTTAATATTTAATCATATTGGGGAATATTATGTCTGAAGAAATTCTTGAACACAGAGAACAATTGGCTCGTGTTGCCATGCGCGAAGCTTTAGAAAATCAACAAGCAGAAGATAGTGTGGAGTTATTTATTCAACATCATCTTGAAGAAGTTGAACCTGAATATTGGGAAAAATACTTTGACACATCAAAACCTAATTTATTACAAATTTTAGAGTTACTGGTATTAGATTCACGTTGGGATGAGGGGGATCTGGAAAGTTATGAAATTTTAGATTTCACCTTACCAGATGAGATCACAAATTACGTTATCTGCGTTAGTTTTGATTCAAAAGGGCAAGTTGTTAATATTTCAATGGAAAGCTGAAAAATTTGTGAGATATGGGGGAGGCTGATGTGAGAATTGAAATTAAACGTATTTATTGATCTTGTTGAGCCGACGGATGGACAGCATGTACTCGTAGATCGGTTATGGCCAAGGGGAATATCGAAATAGCAGGCACATTTAGATTTATGGCTTAAAGATATTGCACCCTCAACTGAATTGAGAAAAAGCGTTTTGTCATAAGGTTGAACATTGGCTGAGTTTTCAGGAAGAATATTATGAAGAGCTTAAAGAAAACCCTTATGTAAATCAGCTTAAAGACATGGTACAGCAACAGTAAGTAACGCTCATTTACGCAACTAAAGATATTAAGCTTAGTCATGCCCTAGTACTTAAAAATTATTTAATTGGACAAGCGATTCAAGCTTAAATTTTGAAAAAATGCGTCTATCGATCATAATAGTGCTTTTGAGATGTTTTTATGTCTTTTCCACACTGCCCAAAATGCCAATCAGAATATACTTACCAAGATGGCGACTTATTGATTTGCCCTGAATGTTCACATGAATGGAAAGAAGGTGAGGCATCTGCTTCAGAACAACAAGAGATTATTAAAGATGCCAACGGTAATATTTTAGTTGATGGTGATAGCGTCACTGTCATAAAGGATTTAAAAATCAAAGGTTCATCATCTGTAGTTAAAGTCGGGACGAAAGTGAAAAGTATTCGTTTATTAATCGATGCGAATGATGGACATAATATTGATTGTAAAATCGATGGGATTGGTGCAATGAAATTGAAATCTGAATTTGTAAAAAAGATCTAATCCAAATCATTTAAGGGGGCATGTCAGTGCCCCTTTGCTATTCAAAAACTTACCAAAAGTGAACAATAAATCATTTTCTATTGGTATAAAAAATAATCTATAAATAAAGCTATAACAATCAAAACAACAGTTTTCAATAAAAAAGCCGTTTATTATTAAACGGCTTTTTTATTGCTAGGATGAAGATTAGCCTATAAGTTTAGCTAAGAGTTCTTCTTTACCTAAATTGCTTGCTTCAAGATCGCGACGACCTTTGTACTCAAAAGTACCTGCATCAAGACCTTTCTCACCAATAACAATACGATGAGGAATACCCATTAATTCAAGATCAGAGAATTTCACACCAGGGCGTTCATTACGATCATCAAGCAATACATCATAGCCTTGAGCTTGTAATTCAGCATAAAGCGCTTCAGCTGCTTCAAGGGTACGAGGTGATTTATGCGCATTCATTGGCACAATCGCAATGTCGAATGGAGCAATCGCTTGAGGCCAAATAATTCCTTTGTCATCAAAGTTTTGTTCAATTGCTGCTGCAACCACACGTGTTACACCAATTCCATAGCATCCCATTGTAACAGTAAATGGTTTACCATCTTCACCAAGTACTTTACACCCTAAAGCTTCTGAGTATTTTGTACCGAGTTGGAAGATATGACCGACTTCAATACCACGTTTGATTTGAAGTGTACCTTTACCATCTGGAGAAGGGTCGCCTTCAACAACATTACGTAAATCATAAACTTCGGTGAATTTTGCATCACGCTCCCAGTTCACACCTGTCGCATGTTTATCGACTTCATTTGCACCCGCAACAAAGTCAGATAATACGGATGCAGCACGATCCACAATCACGGTTAAGCCTTTTTCAACTAAACCTTGTGGACCGCAGAAACCTGCTGTTAAACCATGTTGTTCTAATTGTGCTTCAGTTGCAAATGCCAAAGGTGCAGCAATTAAAGGGTGCTTTTCAGCTTTAATATCATTCAATTCGTGGTCGCCACGTAAAAATAGAGCAACAACGGGTGTATTGCCATTTTCATCTGTTTGACCTTGTACAAGTAAAGCTTTTACAGATTGTTTTGCATCACTGTTTAAAAATTGGCAAACATCGGCAATTGTTTTCTGATTTGGTGTATCGACTAAGGTCATTGTTTGAGCTGGCGCAGCACGCTCACCGACTAACAATGCTTCTGCCATTTCAACGTTAGCGGCGTAATCAGATTCAGTAGAAAATGCGATATCATCTTCGCCACTTGCAGCAAGTACATGGAATTCATGTGATGCAGAGCCACCGATTGAACCTGTGTCTGCTTGTACAGGGCGGAAATCGAGACCTAGACGTGTAAAAATACGGCTATAGGTGTCATACATGACATCATAAGTTTCTTGTAGTGATGCTTGATTTGCATGGAACGAGTAAGCATCTTTCATGATAAATTCACGAGATCGCATCACACCGAAACGTGGACGAATTTCATCACGGAATTTAGTTTGGATTTGATAGAAATTTACTGGTAATTGCTTATAACTTTTCAGCTCATTACGTGCCAAATCTGTAATGACCTCTTCATGAGTAGGACCAAGCACGAATGGATTATCATGACGATCTTTGAAACGAAGTAATTCTGGACCGTATTGTTCAAAACGACCAGATTCTTCCCAAAGCGCAGCAGGTTGAGTGACAGGCATAAATACTTCTAATGCGCCTGAACGGTTCATTTCTTCGCGAACAATCGCATCTACTTTCTTTAAAACACGTGTTCCCATGGGCAACCAAGAGTATAAACCAGAAGCTAATTTACGAATCATCCCCGCACGTAACATGAGCTGGTGCGAAATGACTTCAGCATCATTTGGGGTTTCTCTTAACGTTGCAAATAAAAAGCGGCTTGCGCGCATGGAAACTATCCTAAAGTTAAGTGTTATTTAGAAATACTCAAACGAGCAAAATTATCTACTCGGTTTTAAGCAATTGGCATTATGACATGAATCATTGAATTTCGTGTAATCTAAAGCAAGCTGAATGAATTAAAACTATGAAAAGTTAGGATTAATATTTTTGAGAGACCATGCAAGAAAAATTCTAAGTCTATTGTGTTTTTTGTTCAATATTTTTTAAACGGTTAATAATATCAGCATAATCTGTTTCAGTTTTATGATATGCATTACGTAAACTTTCTACTGTTCTTTTTACATTTTCAATATTCTTGGCATTATTGTCTAAATTATTTTTGAGTTGAGCGGGGGGCGTTTCTCCCTTACGATGATATTCCATCTCTTGTCGCTTAAATCCAATTTTGTCTTGTTGAAGCTGTTGTAATTGTTGTTGTTGATAATTAAGTTGCTTTTTCAAACTAGCCAAAATTTGATCTCTTTTTGTTGCCGCTATTTTTGTATTTCCATAAGCACGTTTTAATCTCATATCTTGTTCGCGTTGACGTGCAATAAATTCGCGACGAGAAGATTGTTGTACATCTACTGTTGCGTTATAAGCACGGTTGCGTTTGATCACTTGCATATTACGATCAAGTGCTTCATAACCATAACGAATATGTTCAGGTGTAACTGATGTACTCACATTAGCAACACCATTTTTATCATAATAACGATACCATACAGCTTTGGGTTGCTCTGTGGCTGCAAAACTTGAACTGCAAAAAATCAATAAAAAAAACGCGCAAATGTAATTACGAGCAATCGTTGTAAAGTGGCTAATGCCGAAACCGCACTTTAACGAACCAGTCATTACATTCCCCGGAAAAAGTTAACTAAATCACTTATTTTTAAATAATAATCAGTTGTATATTAGTAGCTATTTAGATAATTAAAAATAGTGAGTATACAAAAAATTTAGGAATTTGACGAAAAGTGTGAGAAATTTGTTATTGTTGGTGAAAACTGATAGGTTGGTTCAAAAAACTTCATTGATAATGCAAGTAAAGATATGTTAAAAATATCAACTGATGTGTATAAAACAAATTAAACCAACCATAATTTGTATTGAGTGAATGGGGCAGGACAATTAAATGGAAGATAAATTTCAAAATTTGAAAGTAATGGTGATTGATGATTCAAAAACGATTCGTCGTACAGCTGAAACGCTTTTACAACGAGAAGGTTGTGAGGTGATCACCGCTGTTGATGGTTTTGAAGCATTATCAAAAATTGCAGAAGCAAATCCTGATATCGTGTTCGTCGATATCATGATGCCTCGTTTAGATGGTTATCAAACCTGTGCACTGATTAAAAATTCTTTAAATTACCAAAATATCCCAGTGATTATGTTGTCAAGCAAAGACGGTTTGTTTGATCAGGCTAAAGGGCGTGTTGTGGGTTCGGATGAATATTTAACTAAGCCATTTAGTAAAGATGAGCTGTTAAATGCGATTCGTAATCACGTTAGCGCATAAAATTTAAATTGAGGAAAAAATGGCTCGTATACTTATTGTAGATGATTCACCTACTGAAACATTTCGCTTTAGAGAAATTTTGACTAAACACGGTTATGAAGTTTTAGAAGCAACCAATGGCGCTGACGGTGTCACAATGGCGCAAGCAGAACTACCAGATCTCGTATTAATGGATGTGGTAATGCCAGGAATGAACGGTTTCCAAGCGACACGCCAAATTAGCAAAGGTAAAGACACGCAGCATATTCCTGTTGTGATCGTAAGTACCAAAGATCAGGCAACAGATCGTGTTTGGGGTAAGCGTCAAGGTGCTTGTGATTATTTGACCAAGCCGATTGATGAGCAACAGCTCATTGATGTGATTAAACAATTATTAAGTTAATTCGTACGAGCCTTTTCATTACTCAATACGGGATAGGGTATGGCAGCAAATGGATTTATCGAATTGCTTCGCTTATCCAAGCGAGGCAACAAACAATATGCTTCAACTCAAAATGAAGTCAGCCGTTGGTCTGGTATCGCATTTGAGATGTTAGGGCAATATTTCGTTGCACCATTAGGGGAGATTTCGGAGGTGATTTATCCTCCAAAATATACCCCTGTTCCTAATACTCAGGCATGGGTACGTGGTTTGGCAAATATTCGTGGTCGATTGCTTTCAGTTTCTGATTTAACACATTTTATTTCAGGACAACGGAGTCAGTTTTCACCAACACAAAAAGTAATATGCATTAGCCATCAAGACCATTATGTGGGTTTGGTTGTCGACCAAGTTCTTGGGATTCAGCACTTTAATAAAAAGAGTTTCTTTTCACAAAGTGCTGATCTAGATGATAAATTGAAAGATTATTGTCAGGGATACTTCCATCAACATAATCAGCAATGGCATGTGTTTTTACTGAGTCGGTTGTTGCAAAATCCTCAATATATGAATGCATCAATAAAATTTATAAACTAATTTGATACGCTACGGAAAATAAACGCGTATTCAGGGGAGAAGCTGACATGGGCTTTAAACTTAAAAAGAAAAATGGTAGTAGTGGTGATAGTACTGGTCTTAAGAGTGGTGGCGCATTTTTAGAGAATGCTCGAACGCAAATTGATCAGTTTTCTCGCTTATTTGGTGAAACTGAAAAGTCGAAACCAATTCTATACCGTGCGATTGGTGCTTTAGCTCTTGCAGTTATCCTCTTAATTTATTTATTCGTGAGTGTTCCTCGTCATAACCAGTTAACTCGTAGTTTGGGTGAGTTACGCTTGTTATCTCAGATGATTTCTCGTCAGGCAACTGAGGCAACGGCATCTGGTACACCTGAAGCAATGAAAAGTTTAGTTGAATCTAAAAAGCGTTTTGCTGAGAATTTAGAGACGGTTGAAAGTGTATATGGTACTGGTTCAGAGGAGTATAAAAAAGCAAATGCACTTTGGACGAGTGTTTCGAAGAACATTGAGTTAATTGCTTCACAACAAAAAGTCATCAATCAATTATACGATACAAATATCTCGATCAGTGAAACGATTCCTGAAATTCAGGCTGAATATAACTTGATGGTTGATCAGATGGTTCGTGAGAACATGCCAAGTAGTCAGGTAATTATCACGAAAAACCAAGTGTTTATTGCTGAACGTATTTTACGTTCGATTAACTCTGTTTTAGTTGGTACCGATAACTCAAACGTTTCGGCAAACGACTTTGGAGCGGATATTGATACCTTTGGTGTTTATTTAAATGCACAGTTAAATGGTAGTACAGAACTTGGTGTAGATCGTATTGCGTCTCCTGATTTACGTGAGTCTGTAGATAGTATTAAATCTGATTATGATGCAGTATTGAAATCAGCGGCAGCAACAGTATTACAAAACGCAAACCAAATTGTTCGCGTACGCCAAGCATCTTCGCAAATCTTTTCTCAATCTGATGCCTTATTAACGTCATTAAACGATTTATCTAATAAAGCAGAGGGTGGCTGGGGTAACGTTATTGCGGGTGTTGTATTAATTGGTGCGTTAGGTCTATTGATTTTCTCTGCACTACAATTACTTGCTTTACGTAGTAATACAGATAAAGAGCGTGTAACTCGTCTACAAGATGAATATGACCGTAACCAAAATGCAATTTTACGTTTACTAGATGAAATTGCCGACTTAGCAGATGGTGATTTACGTTCATATGCAACAGTATCAGAAGATTTTACTGGTGCGATTGCTGACTCGATTAACTTCGCGATCGATCAATTACGTGACCTTGTATCTCGAATCACTGAAACATCTCAAGAAGTTGCTCGTTATACTCAAGATACTCAAGATATTACCAACCAATTAGCAGAAGCTTCTGAACATCAGGCGCAAGAAATTGCAGGTGCATCAGCAGCGATGAACGAAATGGCATTGTCGATTGACCAAGTATCTTCGAATGCATCAGAGTCTGCTGAAGTAGCACAACGATCTGTACAAATTGCATCGAATGGGGCAGAAGTTGTAAACCGCTCGATCGAAGGTATGGATCACATTCGTGAACAAATTCAAGAAACTTCAAAGCGTATTAAACGTTTAGGTGAATCATCTCAAGAGATTGGTAACATCGTATCCCTAATTAACGATATTGCCGACCAAACCAACATCTTGGCATTAAACGCAGCGATTCAAGCATCTATGGCTGGTGAAGCAGGTCGTGGTTTCGCAGTCGTAGCTGACGAAGTACAACGTCTTGCAGAACGTTCTGCATCAGCAACGAAACAGATTGAAAGCTTAGTAAAAACCATTCAAACAGATACGAACGAAGCCGTTATTTCAATGGAACAAACGACGTCAGAAGTTGTTCGTGGTGCGAACTTGGCAAAAGATGCGGGTATTGCACTTGATGAGATTCAAACGGTATCTGGTGATTTGGCTAAATTAATTGCGAGCATTTCTGATGCAGCAAAACTTCAGTCTGCATCAGCAAGTCACATTGCAACAACGATGAATGTTGTACAAGAAATTACGTCACAAACGACGACAGCAACGTTTGATACAGCTCGTTCGGTTTCTGAATTGGCAAATATGGCTGAATCATTACGTGAATCTGTAACTGACTTTAAGCTACCTGAATAAGCAGCAAAGGGGAGGCAGAGCATATCTGTCCTTTCCCTTTTTTGAAGAGATGTAGAATATCTCTACAAGATGATGACTGACATGGAGCTACATCTTGTGTGATAGATACACGTAATTTTTAGCCACAATTAGTGGATAAAAACGAAAGAAGCCGCTATGAAAGAAATATTAAAAACGTTAGTTGAAACGATGACGCTTCCTGAAGATAGTTATCTTGAGCAAGATGCAGAAATTCTTGAAATTTTTATTGAAGAATTAGATGAAATCTTTGTTGAATTAGAGCCATTAATCGGTCAATGGATTGAACAGCCAAATCAACAAGATGTGCTCACAGATATTCGTCGACATTTCCATACCTTAAAAGGTTCTGGAAGGATGGTTGGCGCCAAATCTTCAGGTGAATTGGCGTGGACGGTTGAAGATACTTTAAATCGAGTACTTGCAGGGACAGTGTTGTTGAATTCAGATATTCAACATTATGTAAAAGCGGTTTTTAATATCTACCGCTTTAAACTTGTACATGATTTTAAATTGGTTCAAAAACATCAGATAGATTTAAAACCTTTGGTTTTATTAGGTCAGCAACTACAGCAGCAACTTAGTATAGAACCAGCGCTAGCTGAGTTATTACAATTATCGAATATGCTGAATGATAACGCTGAAACTGGTCTCGAATTGATATCCGTAAATGTGGATACTGTCGTAGAAGAGAAGACTGTTGATGTCGCAGATTCAGAATCTGTATTTATAGGTCATCCGCTAGATGATGAAGCGTTAATTAAAGAAACATTATCGATTTTCTTGGAAGAAGCAGAAGATCATTTGACTACGATCGATCAATTTTTACTAAATGATCGTCCGACAAATGATAATTATAATACGCTAATTCGAGCGCTTCATACTCTACGTGGCAGTTCTGCTATGGCGCATGTTGAGCATGTGTTTGAAGCAAGTTCGAAAGTTGAGAATTTATTCAAAACATTATTGCAAGAAGAGCTTGATTCAAGTTCTGATGAAACGGCACTTTTGACACACTATGCACAGTTTGTTCGTGACTATTTGCACACGTTGAAACACCAAGGTTCGCAACAGAAATTTGAAGAAATTTATAATACTTTCAATGTTGCATGGGATAGTTACGATTTCCAATTAGAAGAAAAACAAGGCGAATCTTTACGTCCACAAGGTTTAGTTTCACAATTACTAGAATTGAATATCAATGATCTTCTTGACGTTGAGTTTGATTTTGAGAAGCGTGCACGTACTGAATTTCCTCAATATATTCAACTGTTAAGTCAGCAAACTGAAACTTTATTAGAACATACCCATCATCATGCGACGATTGGTATGTATCAATATACAAGTTTGTTACGTTCTAGTTATCAAGATCTGTTATTTAAGCCAGATTTACTGAATCTTGATTATGCTTTTGAGCTGTATTATCAGGTACATCAACAGTTCATTCAATTGTTTGATACCTTGGCTGCAGGGCAGCGTGTGACTTTGACAAAGGCACATGAACTTATATTAAATGAATTGAGTTCATTTACACAGCAAAATATTGAGTTCTTGGAAGCGCCTGTAACTGAGCAAAAAGCAGGTTTGGTTGAAGCATCTATTACTGAATTTGAGCCGTCTAGTAATAAAGTTGATGTGAGTGATTTAGCTGCACAATTCGCTTTAGATAAACAAAGCTTGCAATCAAGTGATTCAAATCGTGACTTTGATCCAGACTTGTTAGATATCTTCCTTGAAGAAGCTGATGAGTTATTGGTTGGTATTGATGCTGATCTAAATACATGGACAGCTGATCAACAAAATGTAGGTGCATTGAAAAACTTGATGAGATATTTGCACACCTTAAAAGGTGGTTCAAATATGATTCAAGCAGGTCATATTGGTTTAATTGCACATGAATTGGAAACAATTTATGAGAAATTAATCAATCAGCAGTTACAACCGAACCCACAATTAATCGCAATCATTCGTGCAGTACAAGATGATATTGCAGATCGAATTCAAACTATTCGTGATAAACAAGTCGATTATCCAGCTACACATGCGTTGAATGTATTAGCAAACCAAGATTCAGCAAGTGTTGCATCAATGGTTATTCCTGTTGATGACGTTCAAGAATTGGATAGTTTGAATACAGCCACAGTGGAAACCACGGTTGATTCGACTGTTTTTGTAAATACGTTAAGAACTCAAACACATCATGCTGTTGATGTGGGTGATTTAGCTGCACAATTCGCTTTAGATAAACAAAGCTTGCAATCAAGTGATTCAAATCGTGACTTTGATCCAGACTTGTTAGATATCTTCCTTGAAGAAGCTGATGAGTTATTGGTTGGTATTGATGCTGATCTAAATACATGGACAGCTGATCAACAAAATGTAGGTGCATTGAAAAACTTGATGAGATATTTGCACACCTTAAAAGGTGGTTCAAATATGATTCAAGCAGGTCATATTGGTTTAATTGCACATGAATTGGAAACAATTTATGAGAAATTAATCAATCAGCAGTTACAACCGAACCCACAATTAATCGCAATCATTCGTGCAGTACAAGATGATATTGCAGATCGAATTCAAACTATTCGTGATAAACAAGTCGATTATCCAGCTACACACGTACTTCAGTTGCTTCAGCAAGCAGATCAATCTATTGATTTTACTTCGTCATCATCTGTTACTTTTGAGCCTGTAGCCGAAAATCATGTTGCCGCTGTGATCGAAACGGATGATCTCACGGACTTATCAATTGATGAATTCTCATTGGTCGAAGCTGAAGAAGTTCTAGAAGATACTTCAAATGCTGAAATTGTTCATGAAGTTGCTCTTGATGATGATGTTCGTTCTCTTGTTGAGCAAACATTCTTAGAAGAAGCAGAAGAACTACTTGAACAAGCCAAAGTTCTATTAAGACAATGGTTTGATCAACGTGGTAATCGTAGTTTGCTCTTACAGTTACAACGTAATGCCCACAGTTTAAAAGGTGGTGCACGTATGGCTGAGTTAGATGCAATTGCGATTGTTGCTTATCATCTCGAGAATGCATTTGAACAGTTTGGTGTACATCATTTCAATTCAAATGTTTACGATAATCTTCTCAATACAGCACTGGCTTGGTTGAGTGATGCGATTTTCAAACGTCAGTATGCAAACTTTGACGGCTTAAAGCAAAGTTTAGAGAATATGGAGTTTGTTGATGTTTCAGCACAACTTCCACAAAAGCTCTCAGCTAAAGATATTTTCACTCCAGAATATACAATGGAGTTTGTTCAAGGTGATGGTACAGAACCTCCATCAATGTTAGGTGAGTGGGAAACGACCGAACGTATTGAACAAAATAATGAGATGATTCGTGTCTCCGCTGACGTCATTGAGAAAATGATTGACTTGTCAGGTGAGAATGCGATTAACCGTTCGCGTATCGAAATGGACCTTGGTCAATTGGGCGGTACATTAACGGAGATGGAGCTTGCGATCAAACGTTTGGCAGATCAGTTACGCCGAATGGAAGGTGAGTTAGAAAGTCAAATTATCGCACGTCATGGTGGTGAGAACTCTCGCTATGCAGATTTCGACCCATTAGAGATGGACCAATATTCATCTTTAAATCAGTTGTCAAAATCTCTTGCGGAATCCGCGTCGGACTTGGTTGACTTTAAGACCACACTTTCTGAGAAGATCCGTGATACGGAAGGTTTGTTATTACAACAATCTCGTATTCAAGCAGAAATTCAAGAAAGTTTGATGCGTACCCGATTGGTACCTTTCTCTCGATTATTACCACGTTTACAACGTATTGTTCGTCAAACAGCATCGACTTTAAACCGACCAACAGAATTAATTGTTAACAATACTGAGGGTGAATTAGACCGTAGTATTTTGGAAAAATTGGTTGCGCCATTTGAACATATGTTGCGTAATGCGATTGACCACGGTATTGAAGACAGAGAGCAACGTTTACAAGCGAAGAAACCAGAAACTGGACATATCGCTTTAGATATTGGTCGTCAGGGTACTGATATTGTTGTGACATTTAGTGACGATGGTAAAGGTATCGATGTGAATCGCATTAAAGATAAAGCGATTCAAACAGGTTTAATGACTAAAGAGCAGAAACTTGACCATGAAGAAATTCTGCAATTTATCTTCCATCCAGGTTTTAGTACGGCTGCACAAGTTACACAAATTTCTGGGCGTGGTGTTGGTCTAGATGTTGTTCAGAGCGATATTAAAGCGCTTGGCGGTCATGTGAGCGTTAACTCTGTTTTAGGTAAAGGAACAACATTTACCATTCGAGTACCGACTACAGTAGCTGTAAGTGATGCCTTGATGGTAAAAGCAGGCGATCAACAGTTTGCCTTCCCACTTGCACAAATTGACCGTATTGTTCGTATTTCACCTGCGGCATTAGAACAATACTTTGAAAGTAAAGACGATTATTTCAAGATCGATCAAGAAAGTTATCGTTTACGTTATTTATCTGAATTTGTTGCTGGGCAGCCGATTCCTCGTTTAAATGGCGTTGTTCATTCATTGCCTGTATTGTTGGTTAAAGGTGCGCAGGGGCAAACAACAGCATTACTTGTTGATCAGTTAATTGGTTCTCGTGGACAAATTGTTGTAAAACCTATTGGACAACAGTTCTCAAGCATCGGGGTGATTGCTGGTGCGACGATTATGGGTGATGGTCAGGTATGTTTGATCTTAGACGGTCAAAATATTGCTCGACAAGCACAGTCTACAGCACGTAGTAAACAGGCTGATGAAACTTATACCAAGCAGCGCTATGATGAACGTCGCTTGATTATGATCGTCGATGACTCGGTAACTGTACGAAAGGTAACTTCGCGTCTATTAGAGCGTCAAGGTTATGATGTTGTGACTGCGAAAGATGGTGTGGATGCGATTGAGCAGCTTGAAACCATTAAGCCAGACTTGATGTTACTTGATATTGAAATGCCGCGTATGGACGGTTTCGAAGTAACAAACCTTGTTCGACATCATGAATTACATCGCGATTTACCAATTATCATGATTACATCACGTACGGGTGAAAAGCATCGTGAACGTGCTTTATCACTTGGTGTAAATCAATATATGGGTAAACCATTCCAAGAAGAAACACTCTTGGAAAATATTGAAAGTTTACTAACAGTGCGCTCATGAGGTAAGAATTAATGGTAAAAAAAAGCGCAAACTCAGGTTTGGGGCAAATTGACCAACAAGAGTTACAACATTTAATTACGGTATCAACAGGGTTTATTGATGCTTATATTATTAAATGTCATGAAAAAGTTCCAATGCTGCTACCGCAGAATATCGTGTTATCAGCGATGGATACACAAACCAATATTGATCATGTTGAATGGCATGATCTCAAACTTCCTATTTATGCTGTAAATGATCCAGCAAATAAAAATGGGGTAGCGTTGGTGGTTGAAGGTGATGATGTTTCAGAACGATTTGCTTTGGTTTGTAATGAAATGCCTGAATCCATTCGTTTACGTATTTCTGAAATTGTAGATGAAGAAAAAGACATTGATGACAATAACGTATTTAAATATGTCAAGATTGGGGAAAAACAGTTTTATGTCCCTCATCTACAAAATATTCAAACCCAACTAGGGTTATAAATAAAAAAGGAACTCAAAAGAGTTCCTTTTTTATTGCCTCAACTTGTATGTTAAGCAAGTAATTCAACTAAAATTTGCTCATAAATCTCAGCAAGTGGCTCTAAATCATCGACATTTACATGTTCATTGATTTGGTGAATTGTTGCATTTAATACGCCTAATTCTAGAACTTGAGCGCCCGTAGGTGCAATAAAGCGGCCATCTGAAGTTCCTCCACTTGTCGATAGAACAGTTTCAACACCAGTCACATTTTTGATCGCTGTTTTTGCAGCATTCACTAATTCACCAACAGGGGTGAGGAAAGGTAAACCTGATAGTGTCCACTGAATATCGTAAGTTAAATTATATTTATCCAAAGTCTCAAGTACGCGTTGTTTGAGAATTTCAGCTGTCACTTCAGTTGAGTAGCGAAAGTTAAAAGTAACTTTTAGTGTGCCTGGGATTACGTTGGTTGCACCTGTTCCAGCTTGTATATTTGAAATTTGGAAAGAGGTCGCAGGGAAATATTCATTGCCATTATCCCAAACAGTATCGCACAGTTCAGTTAAAGCCTTCGATGCTAAATGAATAGGATTTTCTGCTAAATGAGGGTAGGCCACATGTCCTTGTTTGCCATGAACAGTCAAAATCGCATTCAAAGAGCCACGACGACCATTTTTGACGATATCACCTAATTGATGTGTGCTCGATGGTTCGCCTACCAAGCACCAGTTCATTTTTTCGTTACGTGCTTCTAAAGTTTCAATGACCTTCACTGTCCCGTTGATTGAAGGACCTTCTTCATCAGATGTAATCAAAAATGCAATAGAACCTTTATGGTTCGGATGCTTCGCCACAAAACGTTCAGATGCAACCACCATTGCAGCCAGTGCTGTTTTCATATCTGCTGAACCACGACCATATAATTTACCGTCACGAATACTTGGTAAAAATGGATCTGAATTCCAAGCATCTAAATGGCCTGTAGGAACGACATCTGTATGACCTGCAAAACAAAAAACAGGTGCTGTAGTGCCTCTGCGTGCCCATAAGTTATCAACATCTTCAAAACGCATGTTTTCGATATTAAAGCCAATTTTTGCTAAACGCTCGGCCATAATATTTTGACAATCATGGTCAACAGGGGTGACAGAAGGTTGGCGTAGGAGCTGTAAACTAAGTTCAAGAGTGTCGGAATGGTTCATGCGAGATGTGGTTAAATCTGGTGAAATCTGAACCGATATAATAGGGGAATATGATAGAGAAAGGTATGCAAAAATAAACCTTATCTATGTTTAGATAAGGTTTTGCGAAGGGTGTTCACTAAAATTACATTTTATCCTGAGTTTTTTCAGCAGTTTGAGTAACTTTGTCACCCGCTTTAGATACATCCTGCCCAAAACCCTTAAATGTATTACAACCAGTTAAAACAAAAGCAGTCATGATTGAAGCAACTAAGATTTTTTTCATCATCTTCTCCGTTTAAATGTAATTATGATGTTCTTAGAGGCTAAGAAAAAAAGCAGAAAATAAACATAATGATTTGATAGTAGAAGTGTTATAAAATGTTACTTTATAAAAAATAATCTGATGAAGAAGATCTAATGAATAATAAAGAGGGTTGGCGAAACATATAAAAAGAGGGACTAGGTGTGTCATGATAATAAAGACCATTTGTCCACCATGTTGCATTTTTTGAGGATGCTTGCTGATTAGGACATAACCATTCATGACGTTGTAATCGATAGTAATCTGTTGTGGGAATATTAGTTCCCCATAATCCCAAACGTCGGGACGAGTTGACCCAGTTAGGGAGTGCCAACTGATTCAAATCAGTTGGCAAATATAATTGCCCTTTCATAACTGCAAATTTTCGTTGAATCTGATGATGATTTGCATCCGTAAACTGAAATTGACGTTGAGTGAAATGCTTCAATTTTCTTTGTAATGTGTCTTCTCGATTTAGCCCATACCATTGCGCTAAGGCTAAGTTACTTTCGCCTAGGTAATATTTTAGTGCAACTTCCCAATGTTCAATTTCTTGTGTGTCTTGATTTAAAATAAGGAAATCTAGTTCACCTAGCGTAATCGCTCCTGCAATTTTTTGAATGCTATGACCTAAAAGTTGATAGGGATGATACTCATCATCTAATAACCAAAACCAAAGTAAGTTCTCGAATCGTAGCCCAAGGCGAGTACTTTTGAGTTGAGCAAGAAAATCAATGAGGGCTTGCGGATGTTGATCAAGTTGCTTTAAGCGTTCTTCATAGCGTTCATAATGAGTTTGCCAGATTTGATCAGAATGGAGCTCAAAAGTATGCTTTATCACTAAATCTGGCGGGATTCGAGCTAAAATATTTGGACTGGCGATGCAAAAAGCCAAGTGACGTACTATAGGATTCTTAAACTGCAACCAAGGTTCAAAAAAAAGGGTCGTACTCATTAGGCTCGACATGCTGTTACTCAATCATGGAAATAATAAGTTAAGTTTAAGAAAGAGCAATAAAAACAATTTATACTAGCATGGTTGTAAACATGTGTTGGTTAATTACTCAATGAAAACATTGTTCTGGCGTAGTTTAGTTGTGATTTTTATTGTTTTAGGAATCATTGGAGCAATTTTACCAGGCATGCCAACTACTGTGTTTTTAATCCTTGCAGCATGGGCTGCATCGAAAGGATGGCCTGAAATGGATGCTTGGCTCTTGAATCATCCTAAATATGGACCGACCTTACGCAATTGGCGTGAACATGGGACAGTACCGCGTAAAGCAAAATGGATAGCCAGTATTATGATGCTAATGAGTGGTATTTTAATGCTGTTTACCAACGCACCATTCATTGTCAAAATTTTTACAGATCTCACTATGTTTATTGTTTCTGTGTGGTTGTGGTTAAGACCCGAGCCTGAGCGAGGATAAACAAAGCAACGCTTTGTCCGAGCGCAAGACGAGCAGCTATGCTGCGAGTGGCGAGTTAAGAAAAGCAACGCTTTGTCCGAGCGCAAGACGAGCAGCTATGCCGCGAGTGACGAGGATAAACAAACTTAAAGTTTTTCCTTAATGGCAAGACCTCGCACCAAATATGACCCATATGCCGTGAGTTACGTTGTTAAGAAAAGCAATCCTTAGCGCTGAGAATTGATTAAAACACTACTTTTGCTGATCTAAAACAGCATGTTTGATCTTACTATGCTGTTTTGTTTTTTATATTTAAAATCAATCAACAATCAAAACTACCGAAAAATACAAGAAAAAGCTTTGGGTGTATGTTGAAATATCTGTGTTCTATCATCTGTTGAGATAAAAATGACTTATACCCTTGATCAGGCAGACATCGTCATAGATTTAGCACAACAAATTCTACATTTGCCAAAGCACAATAAATTTTATGTGATCTCTTCTGGCAAGAATGGTATTGGTGAGCAAGAGAATAGCGGTAAGACGCCAAGAGGTTGGCATCAAGTCGCACAAAAGATTGGTGCAGACCTAAAGAAAAATACGGTCTTTATTGCACGTCAGCCGACAGGGGAAGTGTATAACCAACAACTCGCACAACAATTTCCACAAAGAGATTGGATTTTGTCACGAATTTTATGGTTGGATGGTTTAGAAGATGGATTCAATCATGGAAATGGTTGCGATACATTTAAACGATATATCTATATTCATGGCACGCCTGATACAGAACCGATGGGCATTCCGATGTCACATGGCTGTATTCGGATGAAGAATGATGAGATTATTGAGTTATTTGAGCTAATTTCTGAGCAGGCGCTGGTTTATATTTCAGAACATACTTTAGAAAATGAATGATGAAAATATGAATAAGTGCTTAAATAAAATACGAAAATCTTGATTTTTTCAATGAATTACTTATTTTTTAATCATTCGTACGCTTTTTTCAGAAAAGAATGGCAAAAGCGTTTGACAGGCTGTAAAGATTCTCTATAATGCACCTCACAAACGATGAAGACGTTAAGGGCGCTTAGCTCAGTTGGTAGAGCGTCTGCCTTACAAGCAGAATGTCGGCGGTTCGATCCCGTCAGCGCCCACCAAGCCTTTACGTTAAAACTCAAGTGCAGCGGTAGTTCAGTTGGTTAGAATATCGGCCTGTCACGCCGAGGGTCGCGGGTTCGAGCCCCGTCCGCTGCGCCACTTAAGTTTTAATATCGTTTTACCCTATAATTGCAAGATTATTGTGCAGCGGTAGTTCAGTTGGTTAGAATATCGGCCTGTCACGCCGAGGGTCGCGGGTTCGAGCCCCGTCCGCTGCGCCACTTTAAGATTGCAAGAATAGATAGAGTTAAGTAAATTAGAGTTTATATTCTTTGATACTTAAACAATATTTAAAGCATTGCTTTAAATTTGTTACCTCGCTCAGGGCGCTTAGCTCAGTTGGTAGAGCGTCTGCCTTACAAGCAGAATGTCGGCGGTTCGATCCCGTCAGCGCCCACCATAATTAGTGACATATACTTCTTAATAGAAGTAAGCAGTGCAGCGGTAGTTCAGTTGGTTAGAATATCGGCCTGTCACGCCGAGGGTCGCGGGTTCGAGCCCCGTCCGCTGCGCCATTCTCTTAATACCTTTTTTGAGAATGTTTGTTTTAACAAGTATACTTATACTTGATCTCTGATACGAGTTTACTCTCGCTCAGGGCGCTTAGCTCAGTTGGTAGAGCGTCTGCCTTACAAGCAGAATGTCGGCGGTTCGATCCCGTCAGCGCCCACCATAATTTCTCTTCTAGTTCAAATCCTTGTAATTTATATAGAATTGTTTTATTATTAGCGTCAATAATGATTCTAATATTGAATATTTTATGAAAAATCCATATCAACGCAAGGCTGCGTCGAAATCACAAACAACAAATTCTAGTTCCTCACCAAAAGATATTTATCGTCAATTTATTCAAAATATTATTATACAAAGGCAAGTTATTGCGCTTTATCATGATGGGTGGGCCTTATGTTCAACCCCATCTGGTCAACACGCATTATCGATTTGGCAAAATAAAGGTTTGGCAAAATTATTGATTAAAGATAATTGGGCTAAATACGAGATTCAGGAAGTATCACTGTGGGTTTTCATTGAAAAGATGATTCCTTTTTTAAAAGAAAATAATACGATTCTATCTTTAGACCTTACCCCAGAGGGTAACAATCTATTGGTTTCACCTGATACTTTTTTATTGGATGTAAAAAATTTCCTTTACCAAATTTATTTACAACGACCAGATGTATTTGCTGAGTTAAAGTTACCTTTGCCTAGAGATATTCGTCTACACAATTAAATGAGATAAATTGATTGGGGGACAACCCCAATCAATATTCATTCAGAAGCCAACCACTGGCATAAGCAAAGTATTCTCTTAACCATGCATTATAGCGTGTGGTCACTGGTGTCGTTGCGCCAAGCATAATGATATTACGATAGCCTTGTTTCTTTGCGATCGCGGCGGCGCGTAATGTGTGGAAATCGCTGGTTACAATCGCGATCGGTTGATGGATGTCAATCTGTTGTGTCTGTAATAAGTGTTGGCTATTTCTAAGATTCAGCTCCGTACTCGTGCTTTTATCTTCCAAGATGATCTGTGAGGCAGGAATATGATAGTGCTGCTGTACATAACGTGACATGACAATCGCTTCACTATCAGTTTCACCAAAATCAATACCACCTGTCATGACTAATTTGGCATGAGGTTGTGCTAAAGCTACAGGGGCAGCACGGTCTAAGCGTTTCGCCAATGTGGCAGAAGGTTGTCCATTTTCAACGCCACTGCCTAACACAATAATGGCTTTAACCGTAGGGATATTTTGAGTTTTGGTATTATTGTCTGAAATGTAATTAAAGAAATAGCCTAAGCTAACGACCCAAATCCAAAAGCACAACCAGCCGAAGCGCCAAATTGAATGCAGACGAAAATGATAGAAGAAGAAACGTTCGATATGATAATAGAAATAAGCATAGAGACAAAAAAATAGCCCAAGTAGTAGCGGTAGTACTGTTCCAATATGAATCTTTTTAAAGGCGATTAGAATAGCGCCATCTAAGAACAGAATTGAACCGATAAGGGCTAAAACAAGACGAACCCATGAACTTATTTGCATAATCTTAATTGTAGTCAATTTGAATCGTGCTCAGTGTATGCAAAATTCTAAGAAAGGCAAATTCTCTTATGTTTTGATGAAAAAAACGAGTGGCTGGCACTCGTTTTTAAAGTAAGCATCCAGTGAAGCCCACTTGAACTCAAGCAGGCTTCCAGTTATGCGGCAGCAGCGCTTCGATATCTTTCATTTTATGTGTTGGCAGCCTTTTCAACACATCACTGAGATAGGCATACGGATCAAGACCATTCAGCTTGGCTGACTGGATTAAAGTCATGATGTTCG